>JABMQM010000339.1 GCA_013203195.1 Desulfobacteraceae bacterium
CCCATAGTGATCATTTTGGATTCGTGGATGGACACTACCTAAAGAATTGTAGCTTTATATTTTTCGACCTCTCACCGAAAAATATTATGAGTAAACCTTTGCGTTCTTCGCGCCCCTGCGGTGAACTTTTAAAAAATATCATTTAAACCGGCAAAATTCCCCCATGAAATCGTCACAAAATTAACTCCTCCTGATAAGCTCTGCCATCCAACAATTTTATCTCACTGAAATAATTATCAAAATAAGGATAGACGGGGGATGGCATGTTTATTGCAAATTCAAGTAAAAGTTAAAGCTCAAGGAATATCTTTCATTTGAATTCATCCCGACCTGCAAGACTTCGCGAGTTCCCCTCGGTATGAGTCCAGGGTCGAAGACAGTCGAGTCGCAACGGGGAATTCAAATTTAAAGATCCATTGCGTCCAGGCCGTATTGCAATAAAAAACTAAACAATACAATATGTTGTCTTGTTGGAAGGGATGTAATCCAAGGGGGCGGAGTCTGCCCGAAAGGAGGTTTAAGGAGCGGCCGCAGGCCTTGAGGAGCGCTTCGCTTGAGGATCGGCCTCTGGCCTTGAGGGTTAGTAGATAGCCGAAGATAAATAAACTTAAAGAAAAAAGAAAATGGGTCTATCCGGGATCAAAATAGAACATGGTAATATTAGCAAATTGCAAAATGGTAGTTTATATTTTGACAGGGTTGATGTTCTGGAAACCAGATAGCTGAAATTGTAAGGGCGGAAGTTTACAGCTTCTTTCAAAAATAACAGTTAAAACCTGTAGATATGTTCTATAGCTAAAGAATGAATAAATGAAAATCCTGCATGTCTTTTTCTATATGAAGACCGGTGGAGTGGAAAGAAGCATTACGCGTATGCTTCCCAGACTCCATAATCCGCCGGATCTTGAAATGAGGTTAATTCTGGCTGTCGCCGGAGGAGAACTGCTCGATGAAATCGAATCTGACGTTCCCACCAAAGTGCTTCATGGCAAAGACATGTTCCGACAAATACATGAAGAGGCCTTAGAGTGTGATGTCGTCCATGTCCATACCATAAATGACATGAGGCTCCTGCTTGATGCGGTTGCCTGGGCACCGGTGCCGGTTATTGAAAACATCCGCACCCCGATTGAAAGTCAAGCGCCTCAACTGTCAGACTGTCTCGTTCCCATAGCCGACTATATCAGCGAATGGCAATCTATTACGGCTCCGATCAAGGTTATTCCGGATGCACTACCGGTTACATCGTCTCCGCCGCTTGATAAGTTCAACAGTCAGACCCCGGTATATTTTTTGGAAGTAGCCCGGCCTGACAAGGAACGAACTTATAACCTGGATGATTTTTACCCGCTGTTCAACGAACCGGGATTGGTTCACATAGATATTGTGGGAAGTGATGGAGAGAACAAACCCGGGCTTACCTACCATGGCCTGCAGAAGGATACCAGGCCCTTTTTCCAAAAGGCACATTTTCATTTTAATGCCCCCGAGTTTGAGGCTTTCGGGCTCACCATACTCGAGGCATATCGAGATGGCGCCATTCCTATTGCACAGAATACCGGAGGCTTAAGAGACCTGGTAACAAATGAAAAAACAGGCTATCTGTTTAAAGAGGGGATGAATTTTGCTGAGGTTAAGGCCATGCTGCGCAAAATCGTCCGAGAATATCTGAAAACCCCCGGAAAATTTGCGGAAATAGCAAGCCAAGGATACAATCAACTGAAGCAAAACTATTCCATCGAATCCTGTGTTCAATCTTATCGGGAATTATATAAAAACATCCAGCGCAAAAACAGACCCGTATGGGACCAGGGATGGTCGCCGGAATTTGGAGCATTCTACGATCTTTTCGGGCTCAAGCGACTTTCTCCGGAAATGGCGATTTCGTTGTCGTCTCAGCTGCGAGACCCACAAGAAAGGGCTATGGCATTTTTGCGCAGCGCCCAGTTGTTTCTCCCGGCCTCTCCCCAAAAGGCCAGTGAATGCTTGGGACAGATTACAGAAGAGCCGCTCGATACCTACGACTTCTATTTTGCCAGGCATGAAACAGATTATCTGCTTGGCAACTTAAACAGCGCAGAAGCGAATTTATGCCGGTGCATTGAAAAGGCGCCTGAACGCATGGAGCCTTATATAACGCTTGCTGACTTTCTCCTGCAAAGACGGGATGTTAAAAAGGCGCTTGACGTGCTGATTTCATTTCAAAAACAAAATGGTCCCTCACAGGTCATTGATTCCTTCATACAAAAAATCGATACAAATGCATTCCAATAAAATAGTAGATAACAGTACCATGCTGGTTGTTCAAGTTGAGCCGCCGCAGCAGGAAGACGAGGGTGATTATTATTACAGAACCTATGCCCCCGGTCTGGCCATGGCACAAGAAGAGGGCGTCTATGTTATCAACTTGACGAATGTTCATCGCCATAAAGAAGATATCATGGGAAAGGCGGATGTCCTTATTCTAAAAAACATCTGTGATGCCGACATCCTGCCTCTGATCAAAGAGAGGAAACAGCAAAAAAGACTGACGGTCTACGAGTTGGCCGATGACATATGTGCGGTGCCCCCATGGAATCCGACCCATTTTTTTTACAAAGACCAGGAAAACCTTCTGCTTTTCAAAAGGTTGGCCGGCTACTGCGATGCCATGCAGTTCAGTGTACCGGAACTTCAAAGGCTGTACAGTTACCTGACTCCTTGTTCAGCTGTCTTTTTAAACCAAATTACAAACGTACCTTCTGAGAGAAATTATGAACATTCCAAGGATATTATCGTCGGCTGGGGCGGTTCTCACGGTCATCTGGAGGATATGGCCCAGATTGCCGAGCCCCTGATTGATTGGATCATATCAAGGGATAAAGTAAAACTTTCCCTAATGTGCTCGGATCCAATCTGGTCACTCTTTGAGAGGCTGCCGGAGATGCGCAAGCAAAGGTTCAAAACCGGTTCCTTGAGTGAATACTATGCGTTTCTCAAGCAAATTGACATCGGTCTGGCACCTTTAAATAATACGGGATTCAACAGGTCCAGATCGGACGTAAAATTTTTGGAATATGCAATTTCCAGCGTAGCTCCGGTGCTTCAGGCACAAGTGCCGTATGCGGAAACCGTTAAGCATGGCGAGACGGGCTTTTTATTTGAAGATACAGCCGGGATGCTCAATATTCTTGATATGCTTGCAGATGATGTTGCTTATATTCCCCAGGTGGCCCGGGCTGCACGCGAATACGTTATCAAAGAGCGCCTGCAGCAGGTGCACAGCCAAGAAAGAACAGCGTTTTACCGGACGCAGTTGCGCATGCTCAACAACTATAATGGAGAAAAAGCTGATGCCGGCAGCATTTTTGAAGCGTTTGCCGACATTGAAGGTGCGATACGCGACGGCCGGTATTTGAGGTTAACGTCTACCCGGTTTGAGAACCTGTTGCATGATGGACTGGTTTTGAGCCAGGTGGAAGGGGAAAAAGTATTGGCATGGTCAGCTTTTTCAGAAGCATCCCGAGCAGAGCCTGATAATTATCTGCCCTACTTATTTGGAGCTTCTTGTTCGAAAGATACAGCCGGCTGTCTGGATCAGGCTGTCGAAATAAATCCGCATTCTTTGAAATCATGGATTCTAATGGGCGAGGAGTATGCGCGCCAAGGGGATATTGTGAAATCGATTCAGTGTTTTGAATCGGCCGCAGAGATTTTTCCTGATTATGAAATCCCCTATATGAGAACTGCTGCACTTTTGCAGAAATTGGGGCATAAAGAGGAATCGATGTCCCTCTTTGACAAGTGTAAAGCACTGACCCTGCCTCTGCAGGGGCCATAACCGTTCACGGGTTCAGGGGTTTCCGCCTTCGCCGGGCTACGGCGGGACAAGCAGGGTTCAAAGGTTTACCCGCCTATATTTATAAACAGTCATTGATGGAGAAAACATTGAAAACAACTGAATCTCGCTATCAGCAGACATTGCCGGAAGAATTTTCAATGGTCACCTTAGAGAAAAATCTGGCGGTCATAGGGCACACTAACGAGAGTTTTTTTCAGCGTATATGCCTGCCGGTTGATGGGTCCCGTGTCCATTTTATCAAAAACGGCGAAATTCGCTATCAGATTAACCAAACCCTTTTCCCTTTTGTCATGCACAAAGAAGAGCTGGAGGGGACATTGAACGATGTAAAGGGTTCGGAAAATATTCTGCTTTTCGGTATTGGGCTGGGAGAGCAGCTTGATGATCTGCTGAAACGATTCAAAAAGGCTAAAATCACAGCATGGGATCGAGACCCCTGGCTCATCCGCCTGGCGCTGATGAAGGCAGACTTTAGTTCATATATCAGCACCGGCAGATTGCAGCTTCATATGGGTGCTGATATTTTGGATATCCTTGATACGGCCAAAACTGCTTCAATTGTGTGTCATCCTCTTTTGTGTTCAGTGTACAAAAATGAATGGAAATTGCTCCAAAACGGCACTGCTGCCAAGCGGGCCATGATCTGCTCCGGGGGGCTTTTTGTGGACGATGTGAGTAAGGCTTTGGAGGGATTTGGTTATACACTCTACACGTTAGATATAAAAGGGTTGTCCGTTGAAGAAATATCGCTGGCTATCAAGCGCTTCAAACCTCTGGTGGCTTTTGCCGTCAACTATAAAAACGGCCTGGCGGAGCTGTTCGAAAGTCACGGTGTGGACCTGATTTGCTGGGAGGTGGATCCGGCAACAGACCAACCCGAGCCGATCAGCACGGGCTCGGAGCGTGCCTATATCTTTACTTATCGCAAGGCCAATGTTGAGGACTTTGTCAAAGCCGGGTTTAATAATGTGGAACACCTTCCCCTGGCCTCTGATATTGAAAAAAGATCGCCGACACAACTTTTGCCGGAAGAGCACGACATCTATGACACACCCTTATCTTTTGTGGGATCGAGTATGCTGGGCAATGCGACGTCCTTCCGCAACATCTTTCTTTCACAGTACAGATCTTATCGGGGTGGCTCTGAGGATGCGCTCAAAGAAGGAGAACAGCGTTTAGAAGAGGTGCTATCCATGCAGAGGCAGGATTTTTCTGTTTATGTGATCCCGGATCTTTTAGCTAAACAGTTTTCCGGTTTCGTCAGCCACCTTTTGGAGCTTCCCGGTGCCCATGATCCTTTCATTTTGGTGGGTGAGATTGCGGCCGCGGAAAAGCGCATCAATTACATAGCGAATCTGGGCAGCCTGGGCGTGAAGATTTGGGGTGATGACGGGTGGCGCAGTGCTGAACGATATGGGGTTAAGTATATGGGTAGTGCCGGCCACACGTTTGAGATCAACAAGATTTACGGTGCATCCAACATTAACGTGGATATCAACAGGTTGTTTCAGATGGATATTATCCCGATGCGGATCTTTGATATTATGGCCTGCGGCGGTTTTGTTCTGGCGGAATACAGCCGGGAACTGGCCGGCCTCTTTGAAATAGGCAGGGAGATCGAAACATATCGCACCTTCGATGAGCTGGCCTCAAAGGCGGCCTACTATCTGGATCACGAATCCGAAGCATTGAAAATCGTTGAGCGGGGCATGGATGCAGTGCGCAAGAACCACAGGATTTCGTCCAGGGTCGAGCATATGCTAAAGGCCTGCGCCCAAAAAACATAAGCGTTCACGGTTTTCCGTTCACCGTTCACTGTGTACCATTCACCAACGGACAACGAACAACGGGCAAAGATATGGAATTATCGTTTCCAGGGTTAAGTTTTCTGACGTCATTGATCCCCCTTAAGTTTGATACAGACGGCTATACTACCTCTTTTCAGCCTGCTGCCGGCTCTGCTTCCGGTTTAGAATACATTCTGGTTTTGACCAACATACAAGTTAAGCTTTTTGGTTTAGGGTCCATTCAAGGGGTTTCGCTCTTTCACTCAATAACGTTACCGGAAAAGTTTAAGGCCCCTGAAATCTACGACGGTAGTCAAGATCTTAGCGGCAAGCGCGTATTAATCCTGATGTTCAACGGCTGGGGTGATATGATCCTCATCCAGCCGGCTTTGCGTGCTTTTTACGAGAAGGCCAAATCCTCAGCAGCGCCGCCCAGAATCACCCTGGGCTGTAATTGGGTGCATAACTTTCCTTATCCGGGTGTGTTGTTTGTGCATGATGTACGGCCGAATATCATGACACTCAAAGAACTTCGCGAATTTGATTTGCTTATAAATCTAATTCCAGTGAACCATCAAAGGTCTAAGCATAAATCCATGAAGGACCTGTGTCTTGAAATCATGAAACTCAATGGAAAAGACCAAGAGACTTTTCTGCCTTCAATTACTCCCGATACTGCCAGGGTTGCAAGGTTCAAACCGGTGCTTGAGCAGATTAAAGAAGATTCAGGGAAAAAATTGCTTTGCGTAAACTGGAAATCGAGATTTTTGCATAAAAACGCCCAACCCTCTTTATTCTTTGAAGTAGTAAAAGAACTCTCTAAAGAGTATCAGGCAGTGCTGTTCAAGGATGCTGAGCCGGCCAAAATAATGCAGCAAGAGATTGATGCGGACGATTGTCCGGTAATGAATCTTTCTTACCTTATCAATGATTACCATGACACCATTGCAGCGCTGTCATTGATGGACGCTTTCGTCTCGGTAGACACGGGAATCGTTCATGCCGCCGGTGCTCTGGGCGTACCGGGTGTGGCGCTATTCGGTCCGTTTCCTCCCGCAACTCACGTTTCAGACTACCCTTCTGTTACCGGTTTTAGAGCCGAATATGAAGGAAAAGCTTGCAGTGGACCCTGCCTGGAAACGCATCGAGGCTGTGCGGAGGTCAATTATTCTCAAGATGCAGTGAGCCCCTGTTTTCAGGCCATAACCCCTGAAAATGTTGTCGGGGTTTTCGAAGGTCTCTTTGCGGTATGAAAAATGGATTCTAATGCACCAAAAATAAGTGTGATTGTGCCGACTTATAACAGAGCGGCTATGCTGAGCGGATGCATTGACGCCGTCCTGTCTCAAACTATGCAGGATTTTGAGATTATCATAGTCAGCGACGGCTCTGCTGATGCAACCAAAGAAGTAGTTTTGGGATATAATGACCCGCGCATATTATTCTTTGAGAAAGAGAACGGCGGGCAAGCCTCAGCCCGTAATTTAGGTATACGCAAATCCAGCGGGAAATACATATCCCTGTGTGACGATGATGATCGCTTTTATCCGCATCATTTATCAACACTGACCAAATTATTGGATGATAATAGCGGTGTGGGTATGGTTTATTCCGATGCAATATGGGTCTATGACAACGGATCAAGAAAGCCGGAAGTCAAATTTTCGGAAGATTTCGACAAAAAAGCTCTGGAAAACTTCAATTATATCACTACGCAAACGGTCCTGTTTAGAAGATCGTGTTTAAAAAATACGGACCTCTTTAATGAAGACCCACATCTAAGAAATGGCCTGGAAGATTGGGAGTTTTTTCTGCGGCTTTCCGACAACTATGCTTTCTCGCATATCAAGAAGGTATCAGCCGAATACGTTGTCCATGAAGAGAATTCTTTTCACCCCGGCTCCGGTTATGATTACAGCCGGGCCTTCTTGCATGTGCGGACACAGAGATTTGAATATCTTACAGCGGAATTCGGCCCTTTTCTTTTCGACCATGTTGATCACATGTACCCATATAATCTGGTTCAATGTTATCTGGACAGCGGAAAAATAAAAGAGAGTCGCGAAATAGCCGATAAGCTCCACCGGCTTTATATGAAATACAGCAAAAACAACAATCAAGCACCAATTACAGAGCTGGTGATCCTTTTTTCTTTAGGTATAAGCCATTTTGCCGCAGGTTATGAAACAGAAGCCGGCAACTTTTTCAGAATTATCGTTGACCATCCCTCCTACACATTAATTAAAGAACAATTTGACGGGTTTGCCAACCAGTACGCAAACAGAATCCCCAATATGGGCCTTAAAACCCTGCTGGGCAATTGCTTTATCGCCTAACGCCGGGATTGGGCAAAAGGGGGTGTTTTTCGAAGGTCTCCAGGTGTACTAGGCAGCTTCTTCCCTTCAGCAACGGGTATCTGGAATGTTGATTAACATAACCATCCGTTATTCTGTTAAAAAAATACTTCAATGAGCTTGGCACATCTTTTGCAAATCATTAAAGTTGATTTGAAAGTTGAATTAAACTTTTTAACCCTTTCACACGATATGCTTTAAAAGGACTGCTAAGGAGACTTAGATGACATACAGAATCCAAAAAGTGAGCGACAAACTAGAAGTTCCACGGTCAACTATCCGGTACTGGGAAAAGGAATTCCCTCAACTTGTGAACCCCAAAAGGACCAATGGCGGGCAGAGGAGATATTCCGAGCAGGATATCGGCAATTTGCATAATATTAAGAACCTGCTCCATCATAAGAACAAAACCATTGACGAAGCCAGGATTGTTCTAAAACAGGGGAATACTGACGTAGGCAAGATTGACTGGCAAAATCAATCCATTCTCCTGACCGGCGGTACCGGCTCTTTTGGAAAACACTTTTGCAAAATAATGATTGAGAAATACCGCCCCAAGGTCATACGAATATACAGCCGGGATGAACTAAAGCAGCATGAAATGCGGCAGCAATTTGGCGAAGAGTATATAAGGTATTTTATCGGCGATGTGCGTGACTCCGATCGTATGAGAAGGGCCATGGAAGGGGTCGATATCGTTGTGCACGCCGCTGCTTTAAAGCAGGTCCCGGCCTGCGAATACAATCCGCTTGAAGCGGTAAAGACTAATATTCACGGCGCCCAGAACGTGATTGACGCCGCCATTGATGTAGGCGTCAGCAAGGTCATCGCCTTGAGCACTGATAAGGCTGTCAATCCGGTCAATTTGTACGGCGCCACCAAGCTTTGTGCTGATAAGATCATCATTCAGGGAAATGCTTATTCAGGACCGAGAGGCACAATATTCAGCTGCGTGCGCTATGGAAACGTCATTGGAAGTCGAGGCAGCGTCATCCCTCTGTTTACAAAACAAAGAAAAACCGGAAAGATAACCATAACCGACAGACGCATGACAAGGTTCTGGCTTACTTTAGATCAAGCGGTTGAGCTTGTGTTGGACGGGTTTTGTCACATGCAGGGCGGAGAAATTTTTGTGCCCAAGATTCCGAGTATGAGGATCATGGATCTTGCCAAAGCGATAGCACCTGAATGCGACATTGAAATCATCGGAATACGGCCGGGAGAAAAAATACATGAGGCCCTTATTACCGAAGAAGAAGGCAGAAATACAGTGGATTATAACGGCATCTACGTCGTCATGCCGAACTATTCGTGGTGGACCAGGAAAAACTATAAAAGCGGAAAAAAGTTGCCTAAAGGTTTTACTTATACGAGTGACAAAAATGATAAATGGTTGTCTGTGGAGGACTTAAAAGAGGTTATTTATGGCCCTGCTTCGATGGCAAATGATCCCGACACTAAACTAGCAACCGCAATTCACCATTTAAATGAAAAAATTATATTGAACCTGCTTAATTCGGAGGAATCTATCCCTGAAGTTAATAATCAATGGATTGCTAGTTGATAAAGGGTCGCTCTTACTTAGAAATATACACAACTATTTTGAGATCAATAACATATGAACGCTGTTCAACATCTTAAATTTAAAAATTTAGAAGCGATACCACCTGAAGACCAACGCAGCTTTATCCCCTATGGTCGTCAATGGATCGATGAAGAAGATATCAAGGCCGTAGAAAACGTCTTGAGATCAGACTATCTAACCCAAGGTCCGAAGGTCAGGGAATTTGAGGAAGCTTTTGCTCAGTACGTAGGCTCTCGTTACGCTGTTGCCGTTTGCAGCGGGACGGCCGCGCTTCACCTGGCTTGCTTGGCGGCGGATTTGGGGCCCGGAGATGAAATCCTGACATCTCCGATCACTTTCGCGGCAACGGCAAACAGTGCCCTATATGTGGGGGCCAAACCTGCCTTTATTGATATTGATCCTGAGACGTTCAATCTTGATGTTAAAACTCTTGAAACCTATCTGGAAGAAAAAACGTCTCCAAATCGCGGGCGTCAATCCAGCACCTCTGGTGAGCCTTATCCTCGTGCAGTTATACCGGTTCACTTCGGAGGGCTTCCCTGTGATATGCCGGCGATTCAAAGCATCGCCCAAAAGCACGGGTTGGTTGTGATTGAAGACGCCTGCCATGCTTTAGGCGCAACCTATCGGCATCAAGAAACCGCTAACGGCAAACAGAGATCAAAAGGGAACAAGTGGATCAAGGTGGGTAGTTGCATGCATTCCGACATGACTGTTTTCAGCTTTCACCCGGTCAAGCACATTACTACAGGTGAAGGCGGTATGGTAACAACCAACAGCGCGGAATTTTATCAGAGACTTGTTCTTTTCAGAAACCACGGCATCGCCCGCGATGTCGACAAATTCAGCGATGAGCTTTTGGCCATGGATTCGGAAAACCAGCTGTCCGGTTTCGATCGGCGCATGATGCCTTCGTGGTATTACGAAATGCAGGGGCTGGGTTTCAATTACCGCATTAATGATATTCAATGTGCGCTGGGCATATCACAGCTAAAAAAAATTGATTATTTCATCCGGCGCCGGCGTTTTATTGCAGAGCAATATTTAAAGTTTTTAGATAGTATCCCCTGCTTTTCCATACAGATAGAACCGGAGGGCTATAAATCTTCGTATCACCTATATGTTTTATGCTTAGATGCCCAGACAAAAATTAAAAGAGACCAGGTCATTAACATCTTAAAACAGATGGGTATCGGCACACAGGTTCATTACATTCCGGTCTATCAACATCCGTTTTACCGGCAGTTGGGGTATGAAGAACAAAAATGCAGCAATGCCGAAAACTATTTTAAAAACTGTTTTTCTATTCCCATGTATCCGGCAATGTCCAACGAAGATATCAATCGAGTGATGAATGCACTCGAAAAAGTAGGGGGGATGCTTTAGATGAACTTTACCATTGTTCCTCTCAACGGAGAACACTACGATGATTGGGATGCCGTATGTCGGGCCAGCCAAAATGCCTGGTTTTGGCATACCACGCAATGGCTGGACTATACAGAAGCCTATAATCCGGCCCTTGAAAGCAAGTCCTGCTCCTTTCTTTTATATGACAATTCTAGTGCTGTCGCTGCCGTGCCGCTACTAATGGAAAGAATTCAAAATGGGAAGGCAGCCTTTTTAGAATTTTCATTCGGTGGCGGGTGGCTGCCGTCACCGGTATGTATCGCCGGGCTTTCATCAAAAAAAGAGAAGCAAATCTTTAAAGCTGCTTTTGATCATATCTTTGCACTTGCCCGTGATAAAAATATTGCCAGAATCAGGTGCCGATCGAATCCTTTTGTGCATCTGCAATCCGAAATGGCAGCCTTTATTCCAACGACAGTTAAATATGGATTTGCTCCCTATCTCTTGCCGACTCAAATCATCGATGTAACCAAGAACCCGGCCATTCTTTTCAAGGAAATGCGCAAAGGTCACCGCAGCGACATTAAAAAGGCCGAAAAAAAATTGGAGAGCTTTGTCATTTCAAGCGAGAATATTTCATACGACCTTTTTTCAGCATATCGGCAGCTTCATACCAAAGCTGCCGGTGGTCAAACGCGGCCTGCGGAGACGTTTGAGATGATGTATGAATGGATAAAAAATGGGTTTGGAATCCTTTTTGGGGCCACGCTGGACGGTAGACCGGTAAGCTTTGCTTACGTAAATACTTATAAAGATTGTGCGTATTATAGTTCAGCCTGTAATGATCCGGGAATTCAAAACCTTCCTTTAGCTCATTTTGTTCAGTGGCAAATCGTAAAGTGGCTGCATGAGCAAAATTTTAACTACTACGAGATCGGCTGGCAGTTTTATTCAAATACCGAAATTTTTACGGCATCGGCCAAGGAAATTGCTATTTCCAGATTTAAAAGAGGGTTTGGCGGCGTAACCGTCCCCATTGTATTTTCCGAGAAATTTTTTTCCCGGCAGGATTATACAGCCATAAGCCGGGAGCGCATGGAAAATTTTTCCAAGGTATTACCAGAATTGACTGCGTGCTCTGCCAATTAGACCAAGGAAATTGTACTGTGAAAGTTCTCTTTTTTAATTATGCAAATTATTTAGAGATTGGAATCCCCGGCGGTATTGCAATCTTGAGTGCACTGCTCAAAGAAAGCGGGCATCAGGTTCGGCTTTTTGACACCACGTTTCTTAAGCCGGCGTATTACCGACGGAGTCAAAATGCCGGCCCCGCCGTCTTCAAGGAGACGCCCTATACCCTTGAAGACCGCGTTGAAGATGATCCGGTTGTGGATCTGAAGGAAGAATTCTCAAACATACTAAAAGAATTTCAGCCGGATCTTTTGGCTGTGTCGGCCATGACGACGAATTTCGATAAAACCCTGGATTTATTGAAACAGGTACAACCGGACTGCTTGGTTGTGATGGGCGGGGTGCATGCCACGCTGGAACCCGAAGAAGTGCTGCGTTCTGAAGTAGTAGATATGGTCTGTATCGGCGAAGGGGAAGGCGCACTTGTGGATCTATGCAATGCCTTAGACGCGGGGCAAGAAACCCGCAACATTCCGAACCTGTGGTTAAAACGCAACGGCAACTTGATTCAAAACACCCTGCGTCACTTTCAAAACCTTGATCATATACCTGTTCCGGACTGGTCCATCTTTGATCAAAGGCACCTTTTTCGGCCGTTCGAAGGCAAGGTTTACAAAGGTTCTTTTATAACGAATTCGCGCGGCTGCCCTGAACGGTGCACGTATTGTGTTAATAAAGTGATCCGCAAAACCCATCGTGGCTGCGGGAGCTATTTTCGCCGTCAGTCCCCTCAAAAAACCATTAACAACATTAAAACGTTAAAAGAAGAATATGGCGCTACATGGTTTAAATTTGCAGACGATACTTTTCTACTCCACACTCATGCGGAACTAGAAACTTTAAAAGACGGTTTAAATGATCTTTCGATAAATTTTGGCTGTTCTGTACAGCCCACAACAATTAACAAAGAGAAAGTGGCTCTCGCAAAGAAAATGGGTTGTGTGGCAATGACCGTGGGCATCGAAAGCGGCAATCAGGAAATAAGGAGAAAAATTCTCAATCGCAGGATTTCCAACCAAAAGCTTGAAAACGGAATCCGTACCATCATTGATGCCGGCATCCGGGTCTCAACCTTCAACATGATCGGTTTGCCGGGAGAGACTCGAGAAAATGTTTTCGAAACCATTAAATTTAATAAAAAGCTGGGTATAAAGGCGGCAAACGTATACATCATTTATCCTTTCCCGGGAACGGAAATCGCTGAAATCCATAAAACAAATTACCGCGATGCGGATGGCAAGATGATTTCCATGGGCGAGGCCGCCAGATTCAATCTTTCCCACATGTCTCCGGCAGAACTGGAGGGGTTGTGCAAAACTTTTAATCTTTATCTAACCCTGCCGGAAACATACTGGGGACAGATCAAGGCGGCTGAAGGTCAGGATGAACGATCACAGCAAATATTTCAGGAGCTTGAGGTGCTGGCAAACACGTTTATTTCGTCCTGAAATTCAGAAGGTTCCAGGCAATGGCGTTTAAAGCAGAACATAACATGAAAATAGCCGTCATCGGTTGCGGCTCCATTGGGAAACGGCATATTCGCAACCTCCTTGCTCTGGGGGTGCATGATATTATCGCTTATGATAAGGACGCCAAGCAACTGGCTGCCGTGGAGACTGATACTGGAATCAGAGCACTTCATTCGTTACCTGAGATTATATCTCGCAAGCCTGATGCAGTCCTTGTCTGTACGCCCAACAGTCTGCACGTTCCGGTTGCTTTCAAGTTTGCAAAAATTGGCTCCCAGCTATTTATTGAAAAACCCTTATCCCATAATTTAGACGGAGTGGATCAACTGCTCGCAGAAGTTAATGAGCAGAAACTTATCACAATGGTTGGCTGTAATTTTAAGTTCCATCCAAGCTTTATAAAAATGAAAGCAATCCTTGAGTCCGGGATTCTAGGCAAAATACTTTCCGCTCGCTGCCAGTTCGGGCAATATCTTCCAGACTGGCATCCCTGGGAGGATTACCGTACAGGCTATAGTGCCCGATCCGATCTTGGCGGCGGCATCCTATTAGATTCTCATGAATTCGATTACATGCAATGGTTCTTGGGAGATGTGTCGGAGCTGTTTTGTTTTGCCGGAAAAGTCAGCAACCTCGAAATTGACACCGAAGACACCGCCGAAGTTCTGATCAAATTCCAAAACGGCACGATTGCCGGAATTCACCTGGATTATACTCAACGGGCCTATCAACGAAATTATGAGTTTTTCGGAGAAAACGGCACTTTGAAATGGGATTTTCAGGAACGCAAAGTGTGGCTCTATCTGGCAAGTGAAAATAAATGGGAGGTTTTCGAGGAGCCCAGAAATTATAATTTAAATGAAATGTACACAGAAGAAATGAAGCACTTCATAGAATCGATTATGAATGAAAAGGAAACCATTACGGACATTTTTGCCGGTTGGAGGACGCTGAAACTTATCATGGCTGCCAAGGCATCGGCAGAGGATGGTAAAATGAAAAAGTTTGGGGAGGTTTGCTGAGATGGTGCTAGCGATTATCCAGGCGCGAATGGGTTCCACGCGCCTTCCGGGTAAAGTCCTGGCCGACATTAACGGAGCGCCGATGCTTTGGCATGTAATGCATCGGGTGCAAAGCGCTCGCTCTATCGATCACGTTGCCGTGGCTACTTCTAATAATTCTGTTGACGACCCTCTAGTTGAATTTTGTCTAAAAAATGACTATCAGTTTTTCCGTGGTAGTGAAACTGATGTCCTTGATCGCTTCTACCAGGCTGCCAAGCGATTCAAAGCTAAAGTCGTAGTTCGCATTACCGCCGATTGTCCGCTCATTGATTCTCTCGTTATCGACAAGGTCGTAAAGACTTACCTTCAAGGGGATTATGATTATGTTACCAACACTCTGCATTATACCTATCCCGACGGCGTTGATGTGGAAGTGTTTTCCTTTGCGGCGCTGCAAACAGCCTGGCAGGAGGCCAAATCGCCTCTGGAACGGGAGCATGTGACCCCTTACCTGCGGAACTCAGAGGCATTTAAGATACACAACGTTGAAAACGAGGTTGACCTGTCCGGCCGCTACCTGCGCTGGACAGTAGACGAACCTTGTGATTTGGAATTCGTTCGTGCCGTCTATGAAAAAACCGCTTCAGTAGGTTTGTATTTTGGCATCGAAGCTGTATTGCGACTACTTGATCAGGAGCCCGATCTTGCGGAAATCAATAAGGGAATCATTTGCAATAATGGTTACTATAAATCTATTGCCAACGAAACTCCGGTTGCAGCCCTAAACCGGAAACTGACTCTATCTGGTAAACTCAAAGCCAAGGCTGCACAGCTTATACCTTCAGGCACCCAGACTTTCAGCAAAGGGCCTACGCAATTTGTCCAGGGCGTAGCACCGGTATTTTTAAAGCGCGCTGAAGGGAGCCATGTGTGGGATGTGGACGGCAACGAGTATATTGATTTTCCCATGGCCCTGGGACCGATTATTTTGGGCCATAACTATCCTGCCGTAACCGCAGCCGTCATTCGCCAGATCCATGACGGAACTATTTTTTCTTTGCCCCATCCGCTGGAAGTTGAGTTGGCTGAAATGCTGGTTGAGTCCATACCGTGTGCCCAGATGGTTCGTTTCGGAAAGAACGGCTCCGACGCCACCGCCGGGGCTGTGCGGGTGGCCCGTGGTTATACCGGAAAAGATATTATCGCCTGCTGCGGATATCATGGCTGGCAGGACTGGTATATTGGAACCACAACTCGAAATAAAGGTGTCCCCGAAACCGTCGAGAAACTGACTGTTAGCTTTGAATATAACAACATTTCCAGCCTGGAGCGCATATTTTCCGAGCATCCCGGCCAGGTGGCTGCGGTAATAATGGAGCCTGTCGGTGTAATTGAGCCTGAAGAAGGCTTCTTGCAGCATGTACGAGAGATAACAAATAAAAATGGAGCACTTTTGATCTTTGATGAAGTAATCACCGGCTTTCGCCTGGCTTTAGGTGGTGCCCAGGACTACTACGGAGTCACGCCTGATCTTGCGTGTTTCGGCAAGGCCATGGCCAACGGTTATCCGCTTTCAGCAATCGTCGGACGGCGGGACGTTATGGAATGTTTCGACGAGGTATTTTTTTCCTTTACGTTTGGCGGTGAAACCCTTTCTTTGGCAGCAGCAAAAGCAACCATCTCTGAGATGAAAGAAAAAAGTGTCATCAGCCACCTCTGGGAGCAGGGTCAGAAGGTAAAAGACGGCTACAATGTTTTGGCACAAGAGTTTGGTGTTAATGATTTTACAGAGTGCATCGGGTTGCCTCCGCGTACGTTGATTACCTTTAAAGATGAGACCGGAAACGAATCCTTACTGTATAAAAGTCTGTTTCAGCAGGAATGCTTGAAGCGGAGGGTGCTCTTTTCGGGGGGCCAAAACATCTGTTTTGGACATAGTAACGCCGACATTGACCACACCCTGCGGGTTTATCGCACGGCCATGGAGATTTTAGCCGCTGCCGTTAAAAACGGAGATGCCCGGCAAAGACTTGAGGGTGAACCTGTCAGTCTTGTTTTCAGAAAACCATAAACATGAAAAAAGGTGAAACCAACCGCAACCAAATTGTTTTTCGAGCCGATGCCGATACCAGTATGGGCACCGGTCATCTCATGCGCTGCCTGGCTTTGGCCCAGGCGTGGCAGGACACCGGTGGCCAAGCGACGTTTTTGACAGTATCAAACTCCTTGATGCTTAACGGCCGGTTGCAATCAGAAGGTATGGTTGTAAAGCATCTTAAAACCCCGCTAGCCGGTTATGAGGATGCCTTGCAGACGGCCGCGCTTGCAAAAGAGATAAATGCATCCTGGATCGTGTTGGACGGTTACCAATTTGATGGCGTCTATCAAAAAACCTTAAAGGATAAGGGTGTATCTCTCTTGTTTATAGACGATTTCGGTCACGCCGGTCACTACTCTGCGGATATTGTGCTGAATCAAGGCATCCATGCTGCTACGAATTTATATCCCCATAAAGAACCTTATACCCAACTTTTACTCGGCCTCCGCTATGCGCTATTACGGAGGGAATTTTTAAGCTATCAGGGTTGGAAGCGGGAGAATCCGGACGTAGCCAGAAAAATACTGGTAACCTTGGGCGGTGGAGATCCGGATAATGTAACCAAAAAAGTCGTGCGGGCGATACAGCAACTTGAAGCAGAAAACTTAGAAGTCTTCGTTGTTGTCGGCAGCAATAATCCGCATTATGAAGAACTGGAATCTATTGCCGGCCCTTCGCCGTTTTATATTAGTTTATTACAGAACGTGACCGACATGCCGGCCCTGATGGCCTGGGCGGATATGGCTGTTTCGGCCGGAGGTGGCACCTGTCTGGAAATGGCATATATGGGACTGCCAAACATAGTCATGGTGTTGGCGGAAAATCAGCAGGGCAACGCTGAAAGTCTGGGGTCTTCCGGTATTTCCATAAATTCAGGGTGGCACAATGAGGTTGATGAGCTTGGTCTTGCAAAGACCTTAAGCATGCTGATTTCAAATCAGATGCTTCGTAAAGAAATGAGTGCCAAGGCACAGGAATTGGTGGACGGCACCGGAACGAGTCATATCTCGTCGCTTATTGATAAACTATCACGGCAATGCCGGGTCACAGACGATATAAGGGTGCGCCGTGCCTGCATTCAGGATGGCGAACTGCTTTGGAAATGGGCCAATGATTCAAGTGTCCGTGCTAATGCATTTCATGCCGATAAGATTCCCCTAAAAGAACATCTCCGGTGGTATCAAAATAAGCTGAACTCTCCGGACACACTTATATGGATACTAGAGCTTGGCAGTCAACCTGTTGCTCAAATACGATATGATCGAGTGGAACCGGCTACAGCAGAAATAGATATTTCCGTGACAGCCGATTGTCGCGGCATGGGTTTAGGCATCAAAGCACTGGTTTTAACCGCGGATATTTCAGGCAGAGAACTTGGTGTTAAGCATATAAAAGGGATTGTGTTTGCTTCCAACAAGGCATCTTCACGCGCATTTACTAAAGCCGGTTTTAAGCTCGCCGGCCGGGAAAAAGTTTCTGACAAGCTTTGCGATATTTTTATTCGAGAATGTGCTGAAACGGCAAGGGAGGCCTGTTGATGAGTTTTATTGAAATCAATGGCCGCAGAATAGCAAAAGGCCATCCAGCTTACATCATTGCTGAAATGTCAGCCAACCATAATCAGGATTTTGCAAAAGCCGTCAGAATTATTGAAGCGGCCCAAAAAGCGGGTGCCGATGCGATCAAACTCCAGACCTACACACCGGACACAATTACCATCGACTGCGACAATGAATATTTCAAAATCCAAGGAACTATCTGGGCGGGGAAGAATCTGTATCAGCTTTATGGAGAAGCTTTTACACCCTGGGAATGGCAACCAAAGCTCAAAGAAGTTGCCGACAAACTGAAGATTGATATCTTTTCTACTCCCTTTGATTCAAGCGCTGTTGATTTCTTGGAGAAGATGAATGTACCTGCATACAAGGTGGCCTCATTCGAGAATGTAGATATTCCACTGTTGGAAAAAATCGCCTGTACCGGCAAGCCGATTATCATGTCAACCGGAATGGCGACACTTGGTGAAATCGATGAAGCGGTCCGGACAATCAGGCAGGCAATGAACAACCAGCTGGCTTTGCTCAAATGCACCAGTGCTTACCCGGCTCCGCCGGAAGAAGTCAATCTAAAAACCATCAATCATTTGAGCGAAGCTTTTGACGTTCCCACCGGCCTGTCCGATCATACTATGGGTAGCGCTGTAGCTGTAGGGGCGGTGACACTGGGTGCGTGTATTGTTGAAAAGCACTTCACACTGTCCAGGAAAGATCCAGGGCCGGACAGTGCCTTTTCCATGGAGCCGCATGAATTTAAAACTATGGTGGAGGATATTCGGACCATAGAAAAGGCACTGGGGAAAGTATGTTATGGCATCACTGAAAAACAGAGAGAAAGCAGGGCATTTCGGCGTTCTTTGTTTGTGGTGGAAGATGTCAAGGTCGCAGAGGAATTTACGCAAACAAATGTACGTTCCATTAGGCCGGGTAACGGGCTGCATACCAGGTACCTGACAAAAATTATCGGCAAGAAAGCTGCTACAAACATTGCCGGAGGCACTCCACTATCATGGGACTTATTAGGATAAAGTATGCACAACAAAGCAAGGATACTTAGCACTGCACAAAATGCTTCCCATCTAAAAGGGCGCATTGAAGCCAATCAAGATCAACAGACAGATCTGAATCATTGGATCTTCAGTCTTCTATCGGTACAAGAAGGTTGGAAGGTTCTTGAGCTGTGCTGTGGCACGGGAGCACAGACAACTTATCTGGCAGAAAAAGTGGGGCCAAAAGGCCATATTTGGGCTCTCGATATATCTGTCGAAGCTCTGGAACATATCGATAAAACGCTCGGCAAACAATATCTCAACCGTATTACAACCATGGAAGTCGATCTGGACAATTTTTCAGGTCAACTGGCAAGAAGAGGATTCGTTGAGCCCTGTTTTGATCTGATTTTTTGTTCTTATGGATTGTATTATTGTTCCAATATTCAAGAGACCTTGGCTGAGATTGAAAGATGGCTAAG
The DNA here is from genome assembly GCA_013203195.1 of Desulfobacteraceae bacterium. Taxonomy (GTDB): domain Bacteria; phylum Desulfobacterota; class Desulfobacteria; order Desulfobacterales; family UBA11574; genus Desulfatibia_A. Next base: position 19,704 of record JABMQM010000339.1, read on the forward strand.
ACCAAACGGGAAAATTGCGATTGTTGGTCCTTTTGGACCAAACAACGAGCCGCTTTACGACATTTTGCATAAAAATGGTGTGGTGATATCCGAGTATGTGATGCACACCAGTAAAACTTTCATGACCTTTGATGTTGTCCCTTGGGCGTCTGAAAAATTTGAGCATGTCTCCATCCATCCCCTGGTAAATCCTGTTGTCTGGGAAAGTGCTGAGACACTAATGAAATATTGGAAAAACTCGACTTTTTACGATGAAACCAAGCTCGATTCGGTTCGTTTTCATGCTGAGAAACACTTTCGACAAGCTGGCCGGTTTGTGAATGAAAAATGGGTCATGTTGTTGGTGGCAGAGCACAAGCGCCGCCTAAGGTAAAAAGGTATGACCGTTGGATAACAAAAGTAATTCGAAAAATCGATATTTAGTGGTCGCTGCCCATCCCGATGACGAAGTACTTGGTTGCGGCGGCACGATTGCCCGCCTGGCACAGGAAGGCCATCAGGTCTATATTGCCATTTTGGGAGAAGGGGTCACATCTCGCTACGCCCAGCGCGAAGAGGCGGATAAAACAATGGTGGCGACGCTTCGTGCTCATAGCCATAAAGTAAAAGAATTATTATGCGCCAAGGACCTGTTCATCTTCGATCTGCCCGACAACCGTTTCGATACGATACCCCTGTTGGAAGTGGTGAAAATCATCGAAAGCTTGATCGAACGTCTGCAACCGGAGGTTGTATACACTCAACACGGCGGTGACCTTAACATAGATCACGTTATCACCCATCGTGCCGTACTTACCGCAACCCGTCCGATTTCAGGCTGCCCGGTAAAAAAGCTTTATGCCTATGAGGTCCCCTCATCTACTGAATGGGCCTTTGCACAGTTTGCACCGGCTTTCCGGCCCAATGTGTTTGTGGATATCAGCACAACCCTCGACACAAAGATAAAAGCAATGCAAATTTACGAAAGTGAAGCCCGCCCATTTCCTCATCCGCGATCACCGGAAGCCTTGCGCGTTACTGCGCAACGGTGGGGAAGCGTTGTCGGCCTGGTTGCGGCGGAAGCATTCGAGTTAATCTACAGCCTAAAACACTCTATCGTAAAAGAGGAAACATAAATTTGAGTGCTGTTCTTTCCAAGGATGAGGAAGGTTCGCGAATCATGCAAAAAAAAATTAATGAATCAAAATTAAAGAAAAAATAATAGATACGTATTTTAGTCGAGGAATGCGTGCAATACTTAAATGATGATGTGTCAAGAAATGAAATAGCCGCAAAGGGTTCTCAAGGATAACCTCTTTCAGTCAAGCGGAATACCTGAAAGATGTACTGAATGATTAATTTTCGTTTATTGGCACACATTTTGCAAATATACTTTGCTTGAAAGTTGAATTTAAGATTTGCAATTTTTTGTGCCGAATAAAACGGATAGCCAGCAGCAGTAGTTGTTTGTTAATTGGAGACAGAGGAAGTTAACATCATGTTTTGTTTAAAAATATAACCACCCGGACATCGAGAGGAGTCATTGATGGAAATGAAAAACCTATCTGTTTGTATCGTGGGAAAGGATAAAGCAGAGGTTCTCAAACAGTGTATTGAATCTTGTTTGAAAATAACCGACCAGATATCATATGTTGATCTGGAATCAAACGACAACAGTATCCATGTCGCAAAAGAATGCGGCATTTACGTTTTGAATGGCAAATCATTTCAAAAGGCGCCTGAAACGTTTAAGGAATTCAATAAATCGAATTGGACTCTTTTTTTGAGGCCTGATGAAAAGATTATATATGAATCCGAAGCGCAAATCACAGAGATCCTGGATAAAAGCGATACCATGGGATATAGTCTCATTATAAACACCCCCATATCGCCTGAAACGTTTGAAGATTACCGATGGATTAAAATCCCCGGAAAGCCGGACAGCTATTCCCCCGAAGCATTAATCGTTCCGAAAATTGAAATCAGGCTGGTACGAAAACAATTCTTTGCCAAGGCTCTCAATCTTATGATTTCGTTTTCTCCGGACAGAGTTTATTCCTTTGACAGCAAAATAATTAAAGATATCCAGATTCATTCACTGGAAGATAATGTTCAAGAGGAGATAACCCCCGAAGATACTAAAGATTTGGAAATGAAATTTCTCAGGGGAGAGGTATCCGTAGATGCTGAGGAAGATTATGGCATGTGGGAACTTGGAGACCGTTTTATCGGCTACAACATTTTGAACACGGGTGATCTGTCCCGATATTATCGGGGACTTGCCATGGGATTTGGAAGTGAAAGCATGTATGTGGCTATGCTCAACGTGCTTGCAAAATATGGCAGATTCAACGAAGCTCGGGAATTTTTTGATGCCTGGCAGGAAAAATGGGGCATTTTTGATACACCTGAACCTTATAAATTCGGAGGAATCATTTATGCACACCTGTTTCAACTGGAAAGGGCAGTTTCATTCTTTCATAAATATTTGGAATTGGCTTCCGAAGAACTTGCTGGAGAGGCTCGCCTTTTATTGGCAAAATCGCTGCTGCTTCTGGGCAAAAAAGACGAAGCAATTAAACTTTTTAAGCAATCGCTTCGCCACCATATGGACGATTTAGACCGCGCCCTTATCCAAACAATCGAAGATGCTAACTGGAAGCCACCCAGACTTAGCTTATGTATGATTGTAAAAGATGAGGAGGCAAATATCTCCCAAACTCTTGATTCCGTAACAGGCATAGTCGACGAAATCATTGTTGTGGATACAGGATCTCAAGACGAAACAAAAGATATCGCAAGGAAATTTAATGCGAAAATCATAGACATCGACTGGGAAGATAATTTTTCAAAAGCTAGAAACGCCGGGCTCCGGAGTGCGACGGGCGATTACATTCTATGCCTCGATGCCGATGAATACATAGACCCCAGAGAAAGAATAAAACTGGCCCTTTTTAAAATGATTTTGCCTTCCGAACGGGATGTTGCCTTCCGGGTAAAGATAGATATGGAAGATCCGGATGAAGAACTATCGGATATATGGCGCCTTCCCAATACGATTCAACCCGATTACCAGGTAAGACTTGTACCGGCTCGAAAGGAGATCTCTTTCGAAGGATTTGCTTTTGAGAGCATGGACAAATCCATTACGGATCTCGGAATAAAAATGGTAACCAATGAAGTGGTTAAGATCACCCACTCAGAAACTGACCGTAAATGGAGAGACCTACGCAAAGAAAAGGCCGTTGAGAAGATCTATGATACCGGTCCCGATCCGGAAACCGCCCTGCAAGCGGCTTTATACAATCTAAAACTTGGAAATCCTAGTACGGCATTGAAATGGCTTGACCTGGCTCAATTTGATAATCCTCGCCTCTGGATGAAAATTATCACCCTTTATTGCAGACTGGGCCAGACAAAAAATGTTGCTGGGATTATAAGAAAAGCCCTCAGAGAATTTCCGGATTCTCTGGAATTGTGTTTGGCAAAAGCAGAACTTCATTTCGTAGAGGGCGAACATGAGATCGTTTATAAAACTCTTGATCCGAATATGGAAAAAATTGAAAAAGAAATGTCCAGAGAGGATCGCGCAAGTGCCGCGTATCTTTATGGCATGGCTTTGCTGGAGAGAGGCAATCTGGGAAAAGGTATTGAATTGTTATCCGATGCCCGCGAATTGGGTTCCTGGAATATGCGTTACAAGATAGGAGGTATTTACGCCCTTACGATAGCAGAGGAGTGGGAAAGTGCAATTCGTGCCCTTTCCGAGGTCTTGAAAGAAGAAAACCTGGCAATTATGGATACGATCGATGATTTTGCCGATCTGGGGATCGTTTTTAAGAAACTCGGTAGTCATTTTGAAATCAATGGCAGGGTAGAAGCTTCAGAGCTATGCCAAAAAATATTTCTGAACATTATTGAAACCAAGTTATCCGATCCGGAAGATATAGAAAAATTAACCCATTATTTAGATACGCACAATATTGGGAAGGAGCAACCTTAGAGTGGACACTGAAATATTTAAGAAAAATTTGTCAGCCCTGGAAGAGAAATATCCGGCACTTGCATCAAAAATCAAGAAAAACAGTATTGAGGAGAGCCGTTATAAAATCATACGGGCAGAAACTGGGGAGCCGAACCTCTTAGTTGCAAAGAATGATAGTTTTATCATGTTGTATGATAATGCAAGTCCCTATGAGTATTGTAAAAAGTTTTTGGAAGGGATGAATATTGCCTATGCTCCCGTCGTCCTTTTTTTAGGATTTGGGCTTGGTTACCATCTGCACATGTTTTCACAGCTTTATGCAGATAAGGCGCAAGCGAAAAAAATTATTGTATTTGAAGATGATATCAATATTTTCCATCTTGCAATGGAAATGAGCGACTTAAGCCGTCTCATTACTCACCCTGATATGCATTTCTTTGTAAGAGAAGATCCGGATGATACAGTTCACCAGATTCGAAGAGAAATTCTGGCAGATAAAGGCACATTCTTTCAGATCAGAAGCACAAAGGTTATGCCTCTCCCGGCCAATATACTATTGAATGATGAATACTATCGCAAAGCGCTTGATATTACCAGGATGGCATTTCGCCAGCAAATGGTATTATGCGGAAATGATTGCACAGATGCATTTTTAGGCGTAGAAAACCTGCTCGGTAATATTAAGCACATCGTTTCTCATCCCGGAATTAATCAACTTCGGGATAAATTTAAGGGAAGACCTGCGGTTACTGTCGCATCGGGACCGTCTCTTGAAAAAAATATTCATTTCCTGAGAGATATTCGAGATCGTGCTCTTATCCTTTCCTGTGACTCAAGTTTTTTGCCTTTAATGAAAAGAAATATAAGACCCCATATGGTCGCTTCTCTCGAAAGGACCGCCGGCACGAACATGTTCTACGAGAGCGCTTCGGACGTTGACGGCATCTATTTAGCTTTTTGTCCCGTGGTCCAGCCGGATGTCTACGACAGCTTCCGAGGAAAGAAAATAATCGTTTACCGGGATTTTTCACATTTTAAGTGGTTTGACTTAGACAAAGGAACCCTTTCCATTGGCCCCGCCGTATCGAATATGGCATTCAAAATAGCTGAATATCTTGGCTGCGATCCTATTATTATGATCGGGCAGGACCTGGCCTTTGCAGAAGACGGGGATACGCATGTCGAAGATATGCTGTTTGGAGAGCGTGATGAGTATTACTATTCATCTATAATTGAAGCCGAAGGAAATTACGGAAGTCCCGTAAAAACTTCAAGAACATGGGAAATATTCAAGTCGTATCATGAAGAGGATATACGCTATTATAAAGGATTATGCATCAATGCAACCGAAGGTGGGGCAAAGATCAGGGGTACCCATGTGATGACTTTTGCTGAGGCCATCAATAAATACTGCCGGAACGAATTCTTTCCGGAAGCGATCATTGCCGATTCAATTTCTGATTTTGAAAAAACCGTAAATATCCCGCAGGAGCTTAAATCCATTCTGGACAGGTGCATAGAGACACGTTTCGGTCTGAAAGAAACCATTAACATGTTATTAGAATTTCGCAAGGAAATTTTGGAAGTCCAAAATAACATGGTCCGCCCCTTTATGTATGAGGGTAAAGATGTGGATAGTGCTTACCTTGTATCAATTGCAGAAAGATTTCTCGGCATCATGGATACCTTCCTGGAAGATCGGAATGTACGCGAAATTATGGCGCACACAGTTCACTCACAAATTGTATTTTTCACCAACAAGTTTAATTACTTGAAAGATATTTATTCCCATAAAGACTGCTTACATTCAGCACAGATTTTAATGATCAAGGAATGGCTCGGCGTGATCGGGCAGTTATTCGTTTCAACTATTGATTCCCTGGAGCGAGCAGAGAAGATGCTCGCAAAAGAGATAAGCTAGGAATGAAAGGCAAAATTCCGGTGCGAGGATCTAAAAAACAGAGTGGAGGTCGGATTTCTCTTTGCATGATAACAAGGGATGAAGAACATTTTCTGGCCCAGTGCTTTAATAGTGTTAAGCCCTTGGTGGATGAAATAATCGTTGTTGACACGGGCTCAACTGACCGAACTGTTGATATCGCCGGAAGCTATGGGGCCAAAATTTATCACCATGTATGGGAAGATGACTACAGCAAACACCGCAACCAATCCATCTCTTATGCTACCGGAGAATGGATTTTAATTATGGATGCCGATGAGGTGATTGCGTCCAGGGATGTTGGTAGGGTAAGGGCGATTTTAAACTCAGTGCATGCAGAAGGTTTTTTGTTTACCCTGAGAAACTATGAAAATAAATTTGATTTGGCCAATCTACAGATAAATCCAAACGACTATGAAGAAGGTAAGGGCTATCCCGGGTTTATCCCTCAAGATTTGATCCGCCTTTTTAAAAACGATCCGGACATCTATTTTACCGGAAAAGTTCATGAGACGGTAACGAAATTATTTCAGGAGTCGGGGAAGTTGGTTTGCAATACAGGTATTCCAATCCATCACTATGGCAAGGTTAGAAAAGATCGACTTTATCAAAAACAGCAAATCTATCTAAGGCTAGGAGAAGATAAGGTCAGGGAAAATCCCGATGAGCCCATGGCCTACAAATATTTAGCAGATCAATATCTGGAGTTGGGAATGCCGGATAGTGCCTTAGAGGTGACAGACAAAGGACTTGCCCTTTTCCCGGATATGATTGAGCTCCATTTTAACCGAGGTCTAGCCTTGAGTAGAATGCAGCAATTAAGGGAAGCAAAAATTGAATACCAGTGGGTTCTTGATAGGAAACCGGAGCATCTGGGGGCTTGTCATAACTTGGCCCAAATATACTTTAGTGAAGATCAGTTTAAAGAAGTTGTTGAGTTGTTGACCAAAGGAATAGATTTGGGACTTTGTCATCCCGCGGTTTATTTTCTTTTAGGCCGGGTTTATGATGCTGCCGGGAATTGGGAGAAATCCCTGGAACAATTTGACCGTGCGTTGGAGATTCAACCAAATTGTCCGGATGTCAACTGTTATAAGGCAGTAATATTTTTAAATAGAAATATGTATGACACAGCTTTGAATGCCCTTGAAAAGGAGATCGAAATCAGCGGTAACCTGGCAGGTGCATACACCCTCTTGGGCCAGATGAGCCACGAGCTCAAAGATTTAAAGAGCGCTGTCCAATTTTTTCAAAAAGTTCTTACCATAAAGCCCGATGACCCCACCGCAAAAAATTACTTGCGACAAAATGCGGGTCAATAGCCTGACCCGGACAAGCCCGCCGGAGGCGGACAAGCCGCAAGCCCAACAAAAAATATCTTATCACGAAAACCATTGCCAGTATTGGCTGATTATGGATACTGGTTCCTGGATACTGGATGTC
>JABMQM010000340.1 GCA_013203195.1 Desulfobacteraceae bacterium
CTTCATATTGAATTAGGGCCTTCTTCAACTCTGCTTGAACCATATCTCTAAGCTTTTTAGGTTCCTCAACATAAGCTTCAGGGCCTAAACTCATGATCCATTGCTTGATTTCGTCCAGGCCGGCGACCTGAGAGATTAATTCTAACCCGCATTTCTCATGAAGAATTTATTTTGTTTGTTAAAACAACAATAAACCGATTCGAAATCCAGAGATTATATTAAAATCGGGTGACTCCTATCAAAAACACGCTGTTTAGATGATTTCTATCATTTAAAAATAAATTCTTCACCAAAGGCGAGCCTGAACAACACAGGAACGGCGTTATGCATCCCTCGAAGTAAAAAGCTACGTCTTCAGGCTGAAATGCCTTGTTCCTGAGCCGTTCAGTCTCGTGAGAAAACCGGGTTAAAGACCCATCGCGCAGTTTCCGAGATCTTTGGCTTTCGTGCCATATTTTTTCACCGATGTATCTTGCCCAGGCTGACGTAATGCAAACCTTCACTGTGTATAACTCATCATGCATAACCTTAAAACAATGCTTTGTGTATTCATTGATGTCGAAATCGCAAGCAAGTTAGAATTTTTCGCCTGCCTTGCATCTGATTTTATTTTTTTGCGCCCGAATAGCGCCCGAATAGCGCCTGGTTTCGCCTGAATTACGCCTGGTCAGGCGCTTTGGTCAAATAGTATCGGGTTCCTCGGCCGGATCCGGTTTTTTTTAGAACCCCTTCCTTTGTCAGGCGGCTCAACAGACGCCACGCCGTATCACGGGAGAACCCCAGTTTTTGAACACACATGGCGGTTGTAGCATGCCCGTTTGCACGCACCAATTGTATTAATTGAGCCTCCTTGGATTCGACAGCATTATCCGGTGTTGGGGCGATTCGGATATCCTCTTTCTCCGTTGTCGCAGGTTGAACGACATCGGGTGCAGGTGTATCGTATAATGTTACCGAGAATTCCCCATTGTTTATACGAAATTGAGGCACCGGCAATTTCTTTTCTTTCATGGCAAACCGCATGCGACGGATACCACTACCCCGTTCGTCCATGTATTCAAGCCACCTTAAACCTTGGACAATCATGGGATTGCGAACACGGGAGCGTGCATCTCCCCTGCTGATTCGATCAATAGATTGGCCGCCGGGAGGCAGTCCTGGACTGGAAAACATGATTTCATTTTGAAAAACTTCAACTGTGATTTTTGCCTCAGACTCACCGTAGTCGCGGTGAGCGACGGCATTCACAATGGCTTCGCGAAGCGCCTCCTGAGGATAGGCGTCACTGTCCTGCCTTTTCAATCCTCTTACTTTCAACGGGTGCGCGGTATTCCGGCGAATAAAGGCAACGGTCTGTTCAATGGCTTGCGGCAGAGGATTGTCAAGAAGAATACTGTCAATCGGATTGGTATTCCGGTTATCGCCGGCATAGGCATCCAACTGAATCCGAGTTTGAGGAAAAACGGTAGAGGGGTTGGGGGCCAAAAGCAAAAAGCATGCAGCGGTTGGGCGGTAGACTTCCTCTTGCTTGTCCCACCACAGGTAACCACGCGATAACAGCGCTTGTGAGATAAGCTCATCCGTCACTTTTTCAATCGGTTTTTCTTCAGCGGCACTCACCATTTCACGCGCAAGATCTTGATCGAGGCCGGATAATAATTTGTTATTTACCTGCTGCCGCTCCAGATTTGATGCGGATCGAAGCGTTTCCTTGGAATGGATGTCTTGAAGTTGGGTTGGGGCCGTATCAAAGGTTGTCTCAATATATTCGACCAGGCGTATTCGAACTTTTTCCAATAATTCGCGATCTGAAGAAAATCGACTATAGGTATGGCCATCCTTTGTTATTTCTTCAAAGAATTGCTCAGTTTTTTCCTCCCTTTCAAAGGAGGCATCTCCCATGACACAGACCAGAGTCGGCAACTTCAGATCCTGGGCAAAACGGTATTCCTGATGTACTGCGGACAGTCCGTTGACGATAACGGTGCCGTATTCTTTGCCGATAATCAGTAGATATATATGACAGGTTCTCAGGAGTTCCAGATACGCTTTTTTATTGGGCACCAATGGAGCCGGATAATCTTCAAAAATACGAGGAACCGTCGTTTCGGATAAAAAAGGGTCGGTGGCCAAAAGACTTCCTACCGCAACCCGTTGCCGGCGGAGCTCTTTTTGTGCCGAACTGATAAACACTTTCAAACGTATCATGATAGTAGTCTCTCTTGAATGAGCAGTTCCTTCTGTCGATCTTCAACGGTGATGGTTTTTTCTTTGATAAATGGGAACTTCCGGGACGCCTCTTATCTTCTAATTCCGGGTCTGACCGACCTGTCTATTTGTATTTACTTTAAACTCGCTTAAAAAAAACTTTTTTCGCCTCTTAAAACCATGTTTTTGGCATCAAAACGATAGCTCTAAAAATTTATTGTCCGGGTTACGCGTTCTCGTTGTTGTATGTTTGGTTCTGGCCTATGACCTCTGGTCTTGGCTTTAAAAAGGTAACATATCAAATACATTCGGAAAAACAATAATGAATTTAATAACAAAAACTCCGTAGTTAAATTTAGTTAATGTTAAGAATAAGTTGAAGTTTAAATAGGTTAAACAATTTTAAAATTATCAAATCAACTTGCATAATCCACCCGACTTTCCTGCATGACAGGCTCCTGATAGACAGGCCTTATTCCTTCGTATTGAATCATGGCTTTCTTCAAATCGGCCTTAACCATATCTCTTAGCCTTTTAGGTTCTTCAACATAAGCTTCGGGGCCTAAACTCATGATCCATTGCTTGATTTCATCCAGGCCGGCGACCTGAAATACCAATTCCAATGATCCATCAGATAATTTGCGAGACTTTTGACTTTCGTGCCAGATTTTTTCGCCGATGTATCTTGCCCAGGCTGGCGAAATTCGTATTTTGACGGTATGGAGATCATCCTGCATGACCTTGAAGCAGTGTTTGGTGTATTCATTGATGTCGAAATCACAGGAAAGTTCGAATTTTTCATCCAAAAGACTCAATAATTTGATTCGATCAATAACAAATGTTCGGACTTCATTACGCAGGTGGCAGAAACCGATGATATAGATGGTTCCTTCAAAGAACCAAATTTTGTATGGATCGATTTTACGGTGAGTTTCTTTTTTCCTCCTCAACGATTTATAGAGCACTTCTAAGCGGCGACACTCTATAGCGGCCTGATTTACCGTGTTTATAATTTCCCTAAATTTTCCATAATCCTTATACGGCTTTATTCCCATATGAAATGTTGACTGAATGCGGTCCAGGTAGGCCAATGTCTGAGGTGGCAGGGTGGAACGAACCTTGTCGAACAATGATTCCAGTGACTCAAAAAATACCGTGCCTTTAAACACGCGGAATAGATCTTTGCTCAAATGCAGCGCCATGAGTTCCGTGAAAGTGAACGGCTGGGGAACTTTGAATTGATAGGTATCAACAAACTTCCAGCGATTGCCTTTTTCACTCTTTTCAGCAAAAAGAGGAAAACCGGCCAATTGAAGGTCATCCAGATCCCTGTAGGCTGTTCTATGTGATACACTACCTAATTCAGCGATTTCAGCTGCAGTCAGGCCGTTTTTACTGACCTCAATCTGCCTTAGAATACGCCATTGTCTGGATAGTTGGTCGCCTCGCATAAATGCCTCTGTTTGACAGGATATGCAGGATAGTCAGGATATTTTTCCTAATTAACCGCAGATTAACGCAGATGGACACAGATTATTATAAATCTTTTCCCTTTCTGCGCAGCAAGCAGAAAGAAAAAAACAACATCCCTTCGGGAAGCCTTTCATTTTAATATATTCTTTGCGATCTTCGCCTGGAAAACCGATTGAAACCAACCTTATGCGAATTTCCTTTTTTTTCCTTTCTAAAAGCGGATAGACAAAGAATGCGATCACCTTCGACCAGCGCTGCCCCGGATACTGTGCGGGATTCAAATGTTATATTTTCTCCCAAACCAATAGAAGGATGCCTTTCTCCTTTGCTTTTTAATGCAGATTCTATAAATCGTCTTGTCTTGTCCGGTGGCACAGATTCTTTGCGCAAGGTGCCACGGCTGTCCAAAGCATCAAGCGCATAGCTTTTCACAAGCTTATCGAAAAACCTCTTGAATGTGTCATGACAACCAAAACCCTCCAGTCCGAGTATCTGTCCGTCGATGGCAAAGACCGCACCGACCTGCCACTCAATTAATTGAAATTTGTTAAAAAACTCAGACAGTGTATCTTCATAACTATCAAAAACATCAGCCATAGCATGAGTAGGGGATTCCACACTCATACGGGTTGACTTTTCGGAAATATTATCCCAGATACGGCTCTGGTCAGATTGATAGCCTCTGCCGCGTTTCAGGCTAAATTTTACATCTTCTTGATGCTCTCTTCGAATCGACGCAGGCATCATTTTTTTGCCGGATTCAAACGCTTCTGATCTGTAGTTCCAGCGACCCTGCTCCACACAACTGACTGGAATAACGACCTCGGTATATCCAGCGATTAAAAAGCTTGCGTTGACGATCCGATTTTGCTTGGCACCGACAAGCTCTTCGCCTTCTATAATCAAGACGCTCTTTTTGCCTAAATTTTTGAGTTTGAGCTCCGGAACACTGCCCTCAGTATCCAGTTCGGTAATTTGAATTAATTTCTCGTCTAAAGCCTGTTCAAGTA
>JABMQM010000341.1 GCA_013203195.1 Desulfobacteraceae bacterium
CCGTTGAAGATGTTCTTAGTATTTACGAGACGCAAACGCCGGAGGGGGTCATTGTCCAGTTTGGCGGCCAGACGCCTTTGAACATTGCCAAGGAACTGGAAGCGGCAGGTGTCAATATCCTGGGAACATTACCGGAAACTATTGATTTAGCAGAAGACCGGGACCGGTTCCGCCAAGTGATGCGCAAGCTGGGCATCCCTCAGCCGGAATCCGGTATGGCCAGTACAGTGGAAGAAGCGCTCGAGATAGCAAAAAGAATTGGTTACCCTTTGATGGCGCGGCCCTCTTACGTTTTAGGCGGTCGTGCCATGGAGATTATTCTTGATGAACAGATGCTTTTGCACTATGTGGCTGTAGCAGTGGATGTTTCCCCGGAACGACCGATTTTGATCGATAAGTTCCTGGAAAACGCCATTGAAGTCGAGGCCGACGCTATTGCAGACGGCAGTGATGCCTTTGTCCCTGCCGTCATGGAGCACATAGAGCTGGCGGGCGTACATTCCGGAGATTCCGCCTGTGTGATTCCGCCCATCAGCATTCCTCCGAAGCACATCGAAACCATTTACGAATACACCCGTAAAATAGCTATTGAGCTTAATGTGGTCGGCTTGATGAATATACAGTACGCCATTGCCGACGACACAGTATATATCTTAGAGGCCAACCCCAGGGCCTCACGCACCGTGCCCATTGTTTCAAAGGTCTGCAATATACCTATGGCCCGGATGGCTACCCAAATCATGTTGGGCACAAAACTCTCGGAACTTGGACTCAAAAAGAAAACAATTCCGTATTTTGGTGTAAAAGAAGCAGTCTTTCCTTTCAACATGCTGCCTGAAGTGGATCCACTGCTGGGACCGGAAATGCGGTCAACCGGTGAAGTGCTTGGGATGGCGGACTCCTTTGGCCTTGCTTTTTTCAAAGCCCAAGAGGCAACCCAGTTGCCATTGCCGCTGGAAGGAACTGTCCTTATTACTGTCGCAGACAGAGATAAACCGAGCGTCATAGAGCCTGCCAGGCTTTTCCAGGAACTGGGTTTCAAGATCCGGGCAACAAACGGGACTCATGCTTTTCTGGCCGAGCACGGCATCGATTCCAAGCCGATCAACAAATTGGGATATGGCCGCCCCGACATTGTAGATGCAATTAAAAACAAAGAGATTAGGCTGATCGTTAACACTCCCAGCGGTAAAGAGAGTAAGGATGACGACTCCTACATACGCAAGGCGGCAATCAACCACAAGGTAACGTCTATTACAACAACGGCCGCTGCTACGGCTGCTGCCAGGGGTATTGCCAAGAGAAGAAAAAAACAGGCCGTTGTAAAATCGCTGCAGGATTATCACGCGGAAATCACATAGTGTCCCCAAGCTAGTCGTAACATAGCGAAAATTCCGCTCGGCAGGGGTCGGAGATATCTGGCTTGCCGAACTGAGAAACTATCAAATTACACCTCAACATACTGTTATCAATGATGTTTGCAGAAGAACAGGCTGCCCAAAGCCGGCAAGCATGGTCTGGCATATCAAAGGCACCTTTCCCCACAAAAAATGCCAATTATTCCCTGAATTGATTTAAAACCCACTTCATTTTACACAAAAAAAGATGCAACCTGTTTTTTTTGTTGACAAATCATTTTTGTCGGCATATGTTGCACTTGTTGCATGTGTTACATGCGTTACAAAAGTTACAAGCGTTCCAGATGTTACATACGTTACACGCGTCTTTGTTGTATTTGGCAAGGAGAGTTTTTCCAGTGAAAAATGATTTATTCACAATTCCACAGGCCGCCAAAATCTGTTCCGTTTGCCGGACGACAATGTGGAGATGGGTTAAGTCTGGAAAACTGGAAGCCTTCCTGACCCCGGGAGGTCAATTTAAAATCCGGGAAAAAGATTTGAAATCTTTTATTCAAAAAAGAATGAAACATCTCCCGGTCGTAGAATTTTCTCAAGGGGAAAAAATTCTGATTGTTGATGACGATCCAGCGATTCAAAAATTACTTAACAAAATGCTGTCATATAATGGATATCGGCGAGAAGCGGCATCAGACGGTTTCGAAGCCGGAACCAAAATCATGCAGTTTAAACCGGACCTTATAATTTTGGACCTATTTATGCCGGGGATGGATGGCTTTGAAGTATGCAAGCAAATCAAGGAAAGCTCGAATACTTCTCATATAAAAATACTAGTCCTTACCGGTTTTGATTCAAAGGAAAATAGGGAACGAATCATGCGTGCCGGTGCGGATGGCTATCTGGTAAAACCTGTGGGAAAGAGTGTGCTGCTTAAAAACGTAAAGGATCTAATAAGCAAGTGATATGCAATTCTAAATCTTTGTAAATAAACGATAATACATTAATTGGAATTTTGTAACACTTCTATCTTTAAACGGTGATTTGTCTTTTAGATGTTCATTTAAGCAAAGGAGATCAACCATGGATCACAATCCGATTCGCGCCCAAGGCCACAGAAATGTCTTTTGCCCTTATTACAACGGTTGTTTGGATCATGCCGCTAAACGTTACTGGGAATACTGGTCCTGTTTGAAATGCCAGCATAAACAGGAACAAAAAGCTGTTACCGAAGAGCTGTTAGCGCCGGGAAGCGATTATCCGTATTACACGCTTTCACCGTCATTTTATGATAAAGTAGAAAACTTTACTTTATAGCAGCAGATGATCTTCGGTGCGGCAATCAAAAGCGAATTTTAAAAAACAATAAATCAATAAAGCAGTCAGATAGTTAAAAATCTATCTTGCACGTGCAAAATTTGAGATAATACGATTTTACTGCTGAGCCATTTTATCAATATTTAGTGGTTAAGGGAGGTTCTGACACAAAATATAGGCAGGCAGCCTTGATGATCAGGTAAAAAGTCACGAATTCAACTTAAGTTGCTCATTTTCTATCTTCCAGACAAAAATATTATCGGCTATCGCTGCATCTATGGCCAGCTCGGTGTTTTCAAATTTAATACAAAATGCAGGATTTGTTCTGTGTACAGTTACAACAACACCGGGTTGCAGGCCAAAGGATATCAATTGATGTAAATTCGAATGGCTGCCGGGTTTGATATATGTGATCTTGCCGCTTTCGCTGGGTTTGAGCTTGCTTAAGCTGACCACGGTGCTGCTAATCTTACTCAGTTTTTGCCTGCAACAATTACCTTTGGGGATCGGCTTTCCGTCCGGGCAGATTTCCGGATGCCCCAGCAACGTGCAAATAGCTTCTTCGACTTCAGGCTCCAGGCAGTGTTCTACTTTGCAGGCAACTTCTTCCATAGAGGAATTTTTTAGTCTAAGAACACTCGACACCAGCACCTCGGCTAGACGATGTCGCCGCATAATTGCTTCGGCTATAAATTTGCCCTCACTCGAGAAAAGGATTTTGTCTGCATGGGAGACGATCAGGTCCTGCTTTTCAAGCTCTGCAAGGTCAGCTTCAGTAAAAGCGACGATACATCTCTTCTTAATAGCATCGATGGAATAGTTCTTGTTTTCACCGGCGCACCAGATAGCTTCCATTATTTCTTCTTGTCGCTCATTCAGCATAATTGAATCTCCTTAATAGTTCAGCCACACCTGTCCGCCGTACAAGACTTTGGCAGGCGGGAAGGCACTAAGACTATAATATGCAAAAGTCCTTTTGTCACTTGTCATTTGCCTAAGTTGCTGAACGATTACAAAACTCCTTACTTACCGTTCGGCAGGGTCTATTTATTAAGCTTACGAAAACGTAACACCTAATAAACGACAGGTATAGTTCACCATGCTTCCGATGAGTATCGCATAAATCATAACGGTACTCATGATGGCGATAGCTGCTCTGCTCCCACGCTCTTTGAATAAAACAATAATTGCGTTCATACAGGGTGTGAGAAAGGTCATCACCAACAAGTTAACAACAAGCTGAACATTGTCATAAATGCTGCTGAGATGCTCAATTTCTGTAGCACCGCTTTCTCTTCGTATTAATGTTTTAATGAATACCTGCACACTTTTTACTGGAAGCCCCATGAAACCATGGATTACAGGTTCGGCCGCTCGTTCTAATGCTGCCAGTCCACCCATTCTCTCGAATAGAAATACAACAAGCGATGCCATAATAAAGACAGGTACAGCCTCTTTCATGAAGAAGTATGTTTTTGCGGCAGACATTTTCAATATTTGAAGAGGCTTAGGCAGTCTCATGGGTGGAATTTCCATTAAAAGCGGAATTCGTCTGCCCGGCAATATTTTGTTTACAATCATTCCGGCGATAATAATTTGAGAAAAAATCAATCCAAAAACAGTAATTGAGGCTGATAAAGGCATTTTGCCTAATATGATGAACATAACCGCCAGCAGCGGAGCGCAGGGCATCCCGAGCAGAAGGAGAAATGTTGCGATGTTTTTTTCTTTTTCCGTATCCAGCATACGTGTTGTGAGGATAGCCATAGTTACACATGAAAAACCCATTACGAGCGGGATGACACCTTTTCCGTTAAGACCCATTTTCTGGAAAACTTTGTCGAGCAGGATTGATAGCCTGGAAAGATATCCGGAGTCTTCGAGTATTCCAAAGGCGAAATAAAAACAAAAAAGCACCGGCAATACCAATCCCAGGGCCAAAAAGACCCCTGTCGGCAGAATTCCAAAATCCGGGTCCACAACCATATCCCGTATGAAGGCACTGGGTATGGGGGAAACAAGTTTTGTTGTCCATGGGATCAAATAACCTTCGAAAATGACCCCGTTAATAGTGTCAACCAATAATGTTGCGCCAAAGGATCCTATGAACAAATACATGATATACAATGCAGCTATGGCGATAGGGACTCCCGTGGAAAGTTGAGTGCACCAGTCTCCAAATTTCATAAGGAAAGGGTTTTTGATGGGCGGCTCTACCTTTTGAACTGCATTAATAATCTGTTCGGCTTTTTTGTTGTACAGGTTTGCAAAAAGAATGCTGCACGACGCCTGCTCCTCTTTGCGGTATTCTTGGGCCAGGTCCTTGAGTTGCTCCAGCATCCCCGGGCCGAATTTGCTTTCGATCCATTCCTCAATCCCACTGTCTCCTGTAAGCAACAGGATACCTATGGCTCTTGGGGAGATATCATCTGTTTTGAGAAGTTTCGTTACGATTTCAAGAAACTGTTCAATCCACGCCGGGAACTCGATTAGCTTGTTTGCGGTTCGCATCTTCGCCAGGTTAGCGATCACTTATTGAACCCCGATTCCCTCC
>JABMQM010000342.1 GCA_013203195.1 Desulfobacteraceae bacterium
GGAAATGATCTGCTTTTGAAAGGCCTCATTCAGCAGGCCAAAATCGATGGTTTCGCCTGCAGTTGTTTTTTCAAACGCATCGGTGATGGATCTTTCCTCAATGTTGAGATTGAAGATGGCGCCGGCTTTGCGCGCACTTAACTGCCAGGCAGCAAATAGTTTTGCTGTATCAAGCCATGTGACAGGCACATCAAACCGGCTGTAAAGATGATCCAGCGAAATTCCGTTGGCTTCAAAATCACGGCATATTTCAGGAAGTTTCCGTCCCCAGAGAATCTTTCGGCCCGTCCAGGGCTCGAGAAATGAGAGACCGAAACCCTCGGTAATGCTAGTTGTAATCAGAAATTTGGAGGCGTAAACAAGTTCTGAAAATTCATGTGTTAAACCTGCATCAAAGACGACGTCCAGGTTTTTTTCCTGAACAAAGGCCTTCCAGCCCGCGTAGCTTTTAATGTCAATCGGGCTGTTGGGCGGAAGCGTAATCATCAAGGTTTCATTATTTTTGAAAAACAAAGAGAGCAAAATGGCTTCACCGATATTTTTTCTGCGGATAGCGCGGACAGGATACAGCACTTGCTTTTGGACAGAGGTCTCGGATGAATTGAACTTAAAAGGCTTGACAGCGTTGAAAATCTTATGCAGACCTTCTTTTTTTAAACCGGCTTGCAGCAGGATGTCGTAATCCCGGGAATTAATAACGCCATAATGGCAGTCAGCCACATACTCATCGTCAGAAAAGTATGACTGCGGCCGCCCGTCTTCCGCAAAGTCATGGATCTGTAAAAATAGTTTAATATCCCTGTGTTGCAGCTCTTTGAGAATTTTTAAGTAATTTTTGTTTTTAGCCAGGGTGGGATTGTGAACATGAACAAGATCGCAGCCGCTTTTCCATTTTAAGTTGATCGCTTTGATAATGGAAGCGGCCACATCCTTAGGATCCAATGGCTTTTGGTCCAGCCGTTCGTAGCCGAGCTCCGGGATCTGGATAGTATCACAGGGAAGCGGCGTTTCCGGAGCAGCGCCCGTCAAAACAAGCATGTCGCATGTGTCAATAAGTGCTTCAACCTGTTGCTTTATAACTGTGGTGACGCCCCCGGTTTTGAGATGATAATGGATAAAGGCTATTTTCATTTGATATGCATCCCACTTTGGAGAACCAGAACCAAAAAGAAAATTATTTATCACGAAATCACGAAAATACGAAAACACGAAATGAATGCGGCTTTATTGGATATATCAAGTATAGGATAAGCTGGAAAGGGTGTCAAAAAATAAATTTGGAGAGGAGCCTTAAATGTTAGGGTTTATCCACAACGCCTAGATAAAAAGTTCCATCAGGGGTTTTGATCAGCAAATATTTTCCCTCAACAATCTCAATGGTAAAGTCCTGGTAAGTCTTTCCATTCAAGGTAATGGCCGCGGTTTCGCCTTTTCGCACATAATCACCCCCATAAGCCCGAACCGTGCGGCGAACCAGGTCATCTTTATCGCGTGTTACTTTCACGCCTCTCTGCTTTAGCGCTTTTTCTCGGGTAGCCTGGCAAAGTTCAAAGTTGATGTTATTCGCATACCCGTTAGAATAGTCAAAATCGAGTGCTTGCGCAGCAACCGGCAGTACAAGAAGAAAACAAACAATTATTTTTACCAAAGCTTTCATTTTTTTGATTTTGGCCTGTCTCGTTTTCGGGGCTCGTGCGTGTTAGTTCCTTAGTTATGAATTTTGTGCATTTTATGGCAAAAAATCTTTTAAATGAGCCGCAATACTTCGAAGGCCAAAGTTTGCCCGTGTGCCGGTTTGCCCGTTTTTGTCGGATGAAGTCGTTACGGGCTCGACGGGCTAACGGGCGAACCGGCTTAACCCGTTCCAATAAGGCTTGATATTTATTATATTTTTGAAATCGTTTAAATCCTAATTTGGTTCCGATTTATCCGCTTTAGGTAATAAGCATTGTCCTAGGATCTAAAAGCAATTTCGGATGGTCTGAATTAGCTGATTCTCCCATTAAAACTTTCAAATGAATCTCTTTTCCTTCGGGTTCTAATTGAATAGCAACATCAAACAGATCCGCAATGTTTTGCAGCTGAACCGGCATATCATCCGGACCCGGTTTTTCATGACGGTGGGTCTTAATGGTAAACCAGGTGTGCAGGGATTGATTTTTTGCAAAGGTTTTTAAATTCGAAAGGGATTCTTTTTGGGATTGATCAATGGGAAGACCGTCAATAAAGACCGCATCTGGCGAAAAAATATTTTGCTCTTTAAGATCGGTCAGTCTCTCTTCCAGTTTAGGTACACTAAAACTATCGACTTTAAAGGTCATGATAAATCTGTGAGGTAATATGGATTCCCAAAGCTCGCTCGATGTTTTCGCATCGTGGGGTTTAGTTAAATGATAGAAAACCTCTTTATACCACAGGTTTACTTTGTTGACCGGATCGTTAAGGCTGATATGGAGGATTTTTTTGCCGCGCAGTAGTGAGTTCAGCGCCAGTTGCACTAAAAGGGCGGTTTTGCCGACGCCAGCTCTTGCAAGCACGGCACCGAAACCACCTTTTGGAAGGATGTCTTCGTTTTTTTGGGCTAAAATCCTCAAAGGATTTTGGAGAATGAGCTCATCACTAAGCATGGTTAGCTCCCTTTCTTTAAGCCCCGCCATAAACGGGACGTTCATATAATTGTAAAACTATTTTTGCAAATTTTCTGCTATGGCTTGCGGCAGCTTTTTGTAGTTGCTGAACTCCATGGTAAACTGCGCTTTGCCCTGGGTTGCTGATCGTAAAACTGTTGAAAATCCGAACATCTCTGCCAGAGGGACTTTGGCTTCGACGACACACTGGGGGCCTTCTTCCTGTGAGCCGACAATAATTCCGCGACGCTGGTTCAATAGTCCCATGGCAGCCCCTAAAAATTCGGTTGGTGTCTCAACAGCGACCTTCATAATCGGTTCAAGAATGACCGGTTTGGCTTTTTTATAACTCTCAAGAAAAGCTCCCCGGGCTGCGGCCTGAAATGCCATCTCAGATGAATCAACGGCATGTGAGGCACCGTCGTTAAGAACCACCTTGATGCCGGTAATGGGAAATTCCATTTTGGGCCCTTTGGCCATACAACTTTTGAAACCCTTTTCACAAGCGGCAATGAACTGGGTCGGTATCCTGCCGCCGACAACCTTGTTCTCAAAAACAAAATCGGTATTGGCAACCGGTTCCATGTAGCCGGCCACCCGGCCGAACTGACCGGCGCCGCCGGTTTGCTTCTTATGGATATAATTGAACTCAGATCTGCAAGTTATAGCTTCCCGGTAAGCAACACGAGGTTTGCCGGTTGTTACTTCAGCATGGTATTCACGGTGCATCCGTTCTACATAAATTTCAAGATGCAATTCACCCATGCCTTCGATAATCGTTTCAAGGGTCTCGTCGTCGACATAGGTCTTGAAGGTGGGGTCTTCCTTGCTGAAACGGCCGAGGGCTTTGGACATATTAAGCTGAGATTTGTTATCTTTGGGTGTAATGGCAAGGGAGATGACCGGTTCAGGCACAAACATGGATGTCATGGAAAGGTTGATGCCGCGGGAGACAAAAGTATCGCCTGAAGAGCATTCGATACCGAACAGAGCACCGATATATCCCGCCGGAATAGTTTCGATATCTTCCATCTGGTCGGCGTGCATGCGGGCCAGTCTGCCAACCCGGATTTTTTTTCTATTGCGAACATTAATAATCGTATCGCCCTTACAAAGGGAGCCTTGATATACCCTAAGATAAGTAAGTTGGCCGTACTGACCGTCTTCTAACTTAAAGGCAAGGGCAACAAGAGGAGCATCAGGGTCACTGGATAATACGACAGTTCTTTCCCCATTATCGATTTCGATAGCTTCGTTTTGCACATCAGAGGGGCAGGGTATCAGATTTACAACAGCATCAAGCAGCGGCTGAATGCCTTTGTTTTTATAGGCTGATCCCATAAAAACCGGTATCATCTCACGCGCCAGCGTTCCTTTGCGAACGGCAGCAATAATCATATCTTCAGAAATTTCCTGTTCTTCAAGGATAGCTTCTGTCAGCTCATCCGAAAACATGGAAGCTGCATCAATCAGTTCTTCACGGCGCCTTTCGGCTTCAACCAATAAATGATCGGGTATTTCCTCTGTGCGGACGAATTCTCCATAGTCGCCGTCAAAGTAAAGCGCTTTCATGGTTACAAGGTCGACGACGCCTTTAAAATCGACTTCAAGCCCTATGGGCATCTGCATAGCCACGGCGTTGTGCCCCAATTTTTCTTTGATCTGGTCGGTAATTCGAAATGGGTTTGCTCCGCTCCGATCGCATTTGTTGACAAAAGCTACAAAGGGAATTTTGTATCTTCTCATCTGCTGGTCAACAGTAATAGATTGGGACTGAACACCGCCGACAGCGCATAAAACAAGGATGGCCCCGTCAAGTACCCGCAAAGATCTTTCAACCTCTATGGTAAAATCGACATGACCGGGAGTGTCGATAATATTGATTTCGTGCTCCAGCCATTCGCAATAGGTAGCCGCTGAAGCAATAGTGATACCGCGCTCTTTTTCAAGTTCCATGGAATCCATGGTGGCGCCGACACCATCTTTTCCCTTAACATCATGGATGGTATGGATGCGCTTGGTGAAAAACAGTATTCTTTCGGTAAGCGTTGTTTTGCCCGAGTCAATATGGGCGCTTATTCCAATGTTTCTGACTTTCTGTGTGTATTTTTGCATAATAATTCAGGCGTTGGTTCTATTGAGATCTCTTTGATTATAGTTGAACTGAATGACTTAGTTCAATAAAAAAATCCTCATTTGGAAAAATATCAGCCAGATGAGGGGTTTTATATTCACCGATATACAAACAAGCCACTAAAAATAATTGTTAAAATAAATTTGTCAAGAAAAGCGGTCGAGATTTAATTGATCGACGATAACATCAGAATGCTTATTTGAGGGTTGCAGGGCTATTACATTTGTTGTATCGTTGCTTTGATTCGCTGGTATGGGGGTGATTGCTTTTAGCTTGCAGTAATCCTGAACCAGCGATTTTTTTTATTTCGTAAAACCATGATTTGGAAAAGCCGGAACTAAAAACATATTTGCCACAAAGGCACAAAGACACAAAGGATATATTTATTATTTTCTCTTGGAGTCTTGGTGTCTTAGTGGCGATGAATGAAAGTTTTGTAAACTTATGACGATCGCTTCTAAAACCGGAAACAATAATATCAAAAACGCAATTCATCAGGGCTTGGGGGCGGCATGGCCCATCTGCCTTGGTTATGTTCCCATTGGGCTTGCTTTTGGCGTACTGGCCCAGAAAGCCGGGTTGAACTCTCTTGAAATCGCACTGATGTCTATTTTAGTGTTTGCCGGAAGCTCCCAGTTTATTGCCGTATCGATGCTTTCAGCCGGAGCGTCGGCAGCTGCTATTATTCTGACAACATTTGCAGTCAATCTGAGGCACCTGTTGATGAGTTCCTCCCTGGCGGTCTTTGTTACCAAAGCAACAAGGAAAAAAATCACACTATTTGCTTACGGGGTTACCGACGAAAGCTTTGCCGTGAATCATGCCAGATTCAGCAAGAACGCCTGGGACCTGAATCGGGCGCTGGTCGTTAATCATGCCGCTAATATCACATGGATTGCAAGTACCATCATCGGTGGATTCAGCGGCCGTTTCATTCCTGCCGGTGCTTTCGGTATCGACTATGCCCTCATCGCCATGTTCATCTGCCTTTTAATTTTTCAGCTCAAAGGTCGCCTGTATGTGATCACTGCCGTCATAGCAGGCGCCTTGGCAGTGGCCCTATCACTGGTGATTCCCGGCAATTCATATATCGTTATTGCATCGATACTTGCCGCAACAGTTGGCCTCGGCATCAGGAAATGGGGCAAATTATGATCCAGCCTGAATATTTATTGTTAATTGTTGGAATGGGACTTGTTACCTACCTGCCTCGCTGGGTACCGCTTTTTTTTCTGTCCAGACGTGAACTCCCA
>JABMQM010000343.1 GCA_013203195.1 Desulfobacteraceae bacterium
CTATCTCGACGACATTGCTTATTATCTTTACAATAACGATATCGTCAATCCCGATAATTTACCGGATACCGGTGCGCTGATGTACGACACACTTACGGCAGCTTTTAGCGTGAATGAGACCATAACCGGTGCGGACAACGCAGGTACAGCATTGATTACCGCAATTGATACGGTAGCCGGCACTCTGGAACTTTCGGGCATAAGCGGAACTTTCGATGACAATGAGATAATAAGCGGCAACATGGGCGGGAGTGCCAGTATGAACGGTACGTTGTATACGGAAGCGACCGGGAATCAGAGTGTTTCAACCTATACCGTCGGACTTATGTGTGACGATATCAGCAAGCGTTTTTTGATAAACACCTCCAATAACGGCAACGGCAATACAAATCTTTATGACCAGAGCCATGAGGAATACGGGAAATATCACTATTCGGCCGAAAGTCCCACGGACCTGGCAGCACAACTGATGGCGGCAGTAAACGCCATCGTCTCCAGGACCAGCACCTTTACCGCCCCGGTTGTTCCGGTGACCAGGACCACCAGCGGAGACAAGATTTATCTGGCTTTTTTCAAACCGCTCGAATCTTCGAATTTCTGGGAAGGGAATGTCACCAAGTTCGGGATATCCAGCACCCTTGGAATTCTTGATAAAGACGGTAACGTGGCCACCCATCCCAATGGTGCCATCATAGAAGATGCCGTGCCGTACTGGGCCACGCAAGATTGGGCTGATGAAGACCAAGACAATTATATCCATAATTCGGACAGGAACATTTATACCTACCTGGAAGACGATGATTTGACCGCCCCATCCAGTGCATTTAACGAGAACATGATTACGGCTGCAATACTGGGAGAGCCTGCCACCTATTCTGCGGCGCAAATCATCGCTTATGTGCGGGGTGCCGATATGCTGGATGAAGATTTAGACGGCGACACGAGTGAAAACAGGGCCGTAATTACCGGAGACGTTCTTCACAGCGAGCCGACTGTTTTTATATATAATTATGCGGACAACACGTCTGAAACCATGGTTTATTTTGGGTCCAACGATGGGATGCTGCATGCTGTTTTGGATGAGACCGATCCTGACGTGAATACAGCCGGCGACGAGACGCTGTACGGCACAGAGCACTGGGCCTTTATACCCCCTGATCTGCTGGCAAGCTTAAAGAATATGGTAGAGGGTACCGGCCACCAGATTTATGTGGATTCGACCCCCAAGATTTACTTTTACGATTATGACAGTGACGGTGTTGTGGATTCCGGGTCTCCAGACCTGGACCGGGTTAGTCTGATATGCGGAGAAAGAAAGGGCGGTTCGAGTTACTTTGCTATAGATGTTACCGATCCTGACGCTCCTGAGTTTTTGTGGCGAATCGGTCCGAACACCGGAACCACCGGGGGGCTTGAGCTTACGCTGACAAGCGGAACGTTTAATCAGGACGGTGAGGACCTGAACGTCGGGGGTACCAAAAAAGCAGAGGCGGACGGCACCTTCAGTTGCATCCTGCCTTTTGATGGAAAAACAGCTGATTTTAATGTGGGCGACGTTATAACCGGCGGGACAAGCACTAAGTCCGGAATCGTTGGAGGCATTCTTACCGGTTCTCCGGCTACCACGGGCGCACTGTTTCTTACGAATGTTACCGGAGCATTTCAGGACAATGAGGATCTGAAAATCGGTGGTGCCGGCGGAACGACTAAAGCCACAATGGCGAACGAACTGTACGGTGGCTTCTTAGGATTCCTCCGTTTCCATTCAAAGGTGGGCGACTTTGCTGTGGGCAACACGGTATCCGGGGGTACATTCGGCGGCACGGCAACAGTAACCGGGGTTTATGTTGCGGATCCCAACTTGGTTATACCGGAACTGGGCCAGAGCTGGTCTGAGCCGCA
The DNA here is from genome assembly GCA_013203195.1 of Desulfobacteraceae bacterium. GTDB lineage: Bacteria > Desulfobacterota > Desulfobacteria > Desulfobacterales > UBA11574 > Desulfatibia_A. The sequence continues at coordinate 1,903 of JABMQM010000343.1, forward strand.
ATTCGGAAAAGTAAAAACAACCCTCATCCCCAACGGGGTCGATGTTTTTTTTATCGGCGGCGGCTATAGTTCGACCAACGCCTCGGGAAAGGCTGTTTTGGCCATCAACGTTTTAACCGGTGCTGTAGTAAAGAAATTTACTGCTGACGCCGACGCAAACGCCATGGCATACAGCTTCCCCAGCAATGTGTATTTGATTAAGGATGCTGACGATTTTGTGGAGAAGATTTATGTGGGTGACCTTGGCGGCCAAATGTGGCGGTTTGGAAATTTTACCGGGACTTACCCTGCCAGTGACCTGAACATCGATAATTGGGTAGGGCGGATCTTTTTCAAGACAGACGCGGACAACTCGTTCAAATTTATGTATCCTCCCAGCGTGACTGACGAAATCGGATATCAACTGGTTTTGATGGGTACCGGCGACCGGGAGAACGCCTGCGAAGCTACTACTTCCGACAGGATTTACGCCGTCAAGGATGATCACTCTAATACAACAATTGTAGGGGAAGTGCTTAGCGGGGGAGCTGTGATTCCCGACGATTTAGTTGCCGACGATCTTGTGGATGTTACCGATACCACCGCTACGCCGCCTGTTATAGATGATGCAGACGGCGATGTGGATTCAAACAGCAATATTGATAAGGGCTGGTACATACGGCTGCAGAACGGTGAAAAAGTCCTGTCGGAAGGCACGGTGCTTAGCGGGGTTCTGTATACAACGAGTTTTGTCCCCAACGACCAGCCCTGTGTGCCCGGCGGCGATGCGATGCTTTATGCCCTGAATTACAAAACCGGTGCGGCGGTCTTGAGCTTTACGGATGATTCTGATGATCCACTGGTGCGAAGTGTTGAACTGGGTGGCGGTATTCCGTCGAGACCGGTGCCGTTCATCACTGATCAAGGTGTACAGTTACTGATTTCCGTGGGAAGCACTAAACCCGACCCCTTATCTCCGGTAACAGGGGCGGGAATTACCATGCCGGATACAGTTCCCGAGCAGAACTTTTTCTATCTTTACTGGAAGGAATTGTTTGATTAAGAACAGGCCAATAAAATGTGGAGGATTTTCATGAGATATCGATATGTACTGCCGGTCTTGATTGTTGCATGGCTTTTGTCCCCGGTTTACGCGGAGTTCTACCGATATACGGGCGAAAACGGTGCGGTGCTCTATACGGATAATATCGCCGATGTCCCCGAAAGTCAGCGAGAAAAAATAGACAGATACAATGAACCCAAAGATTTCCTCACGCCGGAGGAACTAGCCGACAAGGCAAAACGGGAAACGCGGCTTCAGGAAAGCGACCGGAAGGCTTCCCAAGATGCAAAGGAAAGAAAAAATACTGCGACCGGTCAGGTCCTGAATCAATCTCTTGTCGAGGAGTTTAACCGTATTGACACTGAACTGAGCAAGGAATATTCAGATCTGATGAAGGAGCGGACGATCCTGGAAAAAGGAAAGACCGATTTGAAAACCGCCAAACAGATCAATGCTTACAGAAAGAAAGTGACGGACTTCAACCGGCGGATCGCCGATTACGAAAAGCGGCGCAAGGAACTTCAGGAAAGGATTGATGCTTACTAAGAAGAGAATAGGGAAATAACCTAACAAACGGGCCGCCCCTTTTGGGATATAATTTAGAAATTGAGTACAAAAAGCGCTGCAAGGGAATCAGAACTTTCCCTTGCAGCGCTTTTTTGATCTTCTAACAAGTCTCCCTTTACCCCGGATTTTATGATAACACCGCTATTATGATTGCATGTAGATCGGTTCCGGCTTATAGTTTGGGCAAGACGCGTTTAACTCGTCCCTTTAGGCTTGGTAACTAATTCAAGTATTAATGAGTATCGGAGTGCCGAAATATTGGAAAACAGTATTTTGGGATTATCTCATAAAGGAAGTTAAGGCATGAAACTAAGAAAAGCGATTTGCCTGTCGGCAGTATTGATTGTTGCGGTTTTTGCCGTAAATAGTCATGCTCTCGTAGAGTGGGATATTCGCGAAATATTGAAAACCGATGAACCGCCGGTTGATGTTGCTGTTTCTGCGGATGGAAAGGAAATTTTCGTACTTACCGAGACCGGCGAGGTATTGATCTATGCGCCGGACGGCAAGCTGCAAGACAAAATCGGCGTCGGTAAGCACATCGATCAAATCGAAATCGGTCCACAAGAGGACATGCTGCTGCTCAAGAGCCGGAGCAACCAGACCATTGACATCCTGGTGATCGATTTTATCCAAAAGATCGACACCTCCAACTCTCCGTTCAAAGGACCGGCGGATGCGCCCGTGGTGATCGCTATTTTCAGCGACTTTCAGTGAAAGTACTGCGCGCTGCTTGTGCCGCAACTTGAGCAGGTGCTCAAGAACAATCCTGAAAAAGTGAAGCTTGTTTTTAAAAACTTTCCACTGCGCAACCACCAATATGCCGCATCGGCCGCCATGGCGGCCCTGGCAGCCGATGCCCAGGGAAAATTCTGGGAATTTCACGACCGGCTTTTTGCCGATTTCAATAGCATTAATGATCAAAAGATCCAAGATATCGCCCGGGAACTGGGCTATAAAACCGCTGAATTCGAAAAGCAGATGGCTGATCCCGGGATATTGTCAAGGATCAGGCAGGACGTACAGGACGGAACCCTTGCAGATGTCAGAGGCACACCCACGGTTTTTGTTAATGGAAGGCGTTTGAAAAACAGGACCCTTAAAGGATTTCAGGATTTTATCGATAAAGAGTTGGAAAAATAAAATCGCTTCGCGATTTTATGAAACTCCCGTCCCGCTTTCAGCGGGACGAGATCAGTTTGGCGAAAGGTTTACCCGCTTGGTAGGCTAAAATTTAAAGAAAACCACTGATCAGCCCAAAACTTCAATTGATTGACACTTAAATTTGCTTCCATTATACTTATGTAATCGTGTTACGATTTTATGCAAAGTTCACCCCACTGGCGGACTCTCAATGAATTGAGCGGCGAAGCCGCGTTATATAAAATCGCGGAGCGATTTTATTTATGAAACCTGCAAAGAAAAAAAATGATTCAGGCAATCCCTTTTCCGTGGAAAATGTATGCCAAACCCTTCTGGAAAGCGGTCTGGTGACAGATGCCGAGGTAAAGAAGATTTACAGGAGAAAGGATGCCGTCCGTGAGAAGCTGGAGCGGCAGCGGGCCCAGCGCCTGGCTTCCTCGCGTACCGAGTTTAAGATAATCAACCCCATCACCATTGTGGATGTTATTGTTTCCCTTGAGTTGAGCAGGGCCGATAACCGTGCCTGGCCGCTGGATGAAGAAATCATTTTCCAGACCCTTGCCAAAAAATGGAAGATTGCGTACAAAAAGATCGATCCACTCAAACTGGACCTCAACGTAGTGACTACCACCATTCCGCGTACCTTTGCCATGCGACACCTGGTTCTGCCTATCGATATCAGCGATGGATGCCTGACCGTGGCTACCTCCAACCCCTTTAATGTTGAGGTCGTTGAAGACATTACGCGTGTTACCCAGTTGAAGGTCAAGACGGTTGTCAGTTCCAAAACCGATATTATAAAGTCCATCGATGAGTTTTTCGGCTTCAAGCGCTCCATTTCCATGGCAGAGGACATGTTCGCCACCAGGGGAGTCGATCTCGGTAACCTGGAACAGTATGTTAAATTAAAATCGGCCGATGAGCTCCCGCCCAATGACCAGCATATTGTGAATGCCGTCAACCACCTGCTTGTCTACGCCTTTGACCAGAAGGCCAGTGATATCCATATCGAGCCCAAGCGAGATGAAGTTCAGGTGAGGATGAGGATTGACGGCGTTTTGCACCTGGTTTATAAGCTTCCCAAAAAAGTTCATAACGCCATCATCAGCCGGATAAAGGCCCTGTCCAGGCTGGACATGGCGGAAAAACGCAGGCCTCAGGACGGAAGGATCAAGACCGATAAAGGCGGTGTGGAAGCCGAGATTCGGGTTTCCACGGTTCCGGTGGCGTTTGGGGAGAAGATGGTGATGAGGCTCATGGACCCGGATATCCTTTTCCAGGACTTGCGCGGGCTGGGCTTCACCCCCGCGGATTTGGAGCGTTACAATCAATTTATAAGAATGCCCCATGGAATGGCGCTGGTCTGCGGCCCTACCGGCAGCGGCAAATCGACAACTCTATACTCGACGCTCAAAACTCTTTCAACCCCTGAAATCAACATTACGACCATAGAAGACCCCATTGAAATGGTTAACGAAGAGTTTAACCAGATCGCGGTACAGCCGGCAGTAGATATTACTTTCGCAACGATCACCAGGACGATTTTGCGTCAGGATCCGGATATTATCATGATCGGGGAAATGCGTGATCTGGAAACGGCGGCAAGCGCCATCCAGGCGGCATTGACGGGGCACTTGGTGTTATCTACGCTGCATACCAACGATGCGCCCTCCGTGGTCACCCGGCTTTTGGATCTGGGGACTCCTGCATTTATGATTCAAGCCACATTGGTGGGTATTCTGGCCCAGCGACTGGTTCGAATGACCTGCAATTTTTGCAAAGAATCCTTTGAAATCGATGCACAAGAGTTGATCAGCATGGGACTGAATGTGGGCAAAAAAGGTCGATTAACTCTTTATCAAGGAGAGGGGTGCATACGCTGTCGCAATACCGGTTATCGGGGCAGGTCCGGCATCTATGAGGTTCTCCCGTACACAGACTCCTTAAAGGAACTAACGGCCGCTGATGTCGATATCTCAAAGATTACCCGCAAGGCCATCGAAGAGGGTATGGTCACCCTCAGGAAAAATGCAATCGAGAAGCTGTTGAAGGGAATTACTACTTACCAGGAGGTGCTCAGAGTCACCTGGGAACAAACCTAACCTGCATTCAGCCCATTTGCTGTGTTATCAGGGATTCGCGGTAGATCTGACTACAGCTTCATCCCTGAATGCCTTGCAAATGAACGAATCAGGCTTGTTCCCGGGTTTGTCCTAATATTTTATGAAATAAGAATGCCCTGCGGCACAATGCAGGGCATTTTTGTTTCGTAATGGAAAACCGATTTTATTCGGTTGGACTGCCAAAGGTTGCGCCGGGGTACACCGTCTGTTCCGAGTTGGTTATAATCACCGTTGAAGTTGTCGGTTCGCTGTGAAGAACCAGCAGCGTACCGTAAGTCACCGGTGTCAGGAGAACATCTTGTTTTTTCTTTTGACCGATTTTCCCCTTTTCCTGGTAATATATATTATAAGACTGTCCTTTTTCTACCCCGTCTTCCTGCCCCTTGTTGATGAATGCTATGGTATTGGTGGCCATAATGCTATCGTGTTCTTCAGTTAAAAGGATTCTTCCGTTGAGCCCCGGTTGGCTTGCAGTCAGGATTATTTTTGGATCCCTTTTTTTATATGGCATCACAAGATCATTGATTCTAATGTCGCGAAAGGATCGTATTACTTTGGCTATGGCAAAACGGGGTTCTTTTTTGATGATTTCGACGACACCTGGCAGATAATGCTGGACTCCTATGCGCGCCTTTGTATTTTTGTCGGTCAGGGGGTCCAATGTTCGATATACGGTGTATTTGCCCCCCAATGCATACGGCATGTCGTTCTGTTGAATTATGTAAACCAGATCCCCGGTACCGATCATGGTTTTATCATCTTTTACTTTAAAGATGTAACCGTGGGGAGTGACAGGTGTTTTGCTGACAAATCCAATTCTGTCGATGGGCGAATAGTAGTAATAGGGCAGTTCTTTGGGCGGCTCCGGCTCTTCTTGAGGGAGCGGCTTCTTTTCATCAGTTTTGGCAACATAGCTTTCGACTCCCGTTTGATGAAAGAGGCGAATGCGCATGCCCGGATATATTCGGTGGGGATTCAGTATCTGGTTGTTTTCCTTCCATAAATCAGGCCATAGCCATGGAGAATCGGAAAAACGCTGTGAAAGGTCCCAGAGCGTGTCGTTTTTTTGAACGGTATAGTAAAAACCGGCCTCATGCTCTACCGTCGTGGCGGTTTGCTGTGCCGCAAGATGAAACGGGTAAAAGATCATAGCGGAAAAAATAATCAAACACGTTAACACCCGGAAAATATGATTGGAAAACATATGAACCCCCATTTTTTTTATCATTGTTAGAAACTCAGCTATTTATAACTATTTATCCTGCTTAGCGGTTTTTGTCAAGCTTTCCAATAATTAAGCTATTCGGATAGTAACTTCTCAAGAACCTCGGGGGAAAGGGCATCAGGGTTTTTCAAAAAAG
>JABMQM010000344.1 GCA_013203195.1 Desulfobacteraceae bacterium
CGGCTATGCCGCTTATATTGGCGAAAGGCTAAAATACCTATCACCGTAGCAAACAATGGGGAATTCAAATTTAAAAGAATTATACTATAATCTTAGTGTCTTAGTGTCTTAGTGCCTTTGTGGCTGAACTATTATGTTTTTTGGTTCAATTGACTGACAATGCTCATGCTAAAACTTAATGCCAAGAAAATCAGACTGCATAAATACTTTTTTGTTGTGCTTTTGTTGTTAACAGCCTGCAAAACGAATGTAGTTGTCACGGAATCGTCTGATACTCCCTTCAGCGTGGAAAAACTCCTGATCCTACCTGTCAGAGACATGTCCGCAGTGTATGGAGCGAGTGAAAGTATCAGATGTCCGGTGTGTGGCAGCGTAGTGATGACCGGAGAAGTGGCGGAAGGTGCCACTGAGTTCATGAGCGATAGTCTTTATTCCGCCTTAAAAAGCAAGGGCGATTTTGAACTGGTGTCGCCCGGTCAGGCTCGGGGGATTTTGTCAAAGTTGCTGTCCGGCGATGCAGGCACCTTGTCGGAACGTGCCCTTTTGGTTGAGGCCGGGCAAGCTTTAAATGCCGATGCTGTTTTGGCAGGATATATCTTCCGTTTCAGAGAGCGTATTGGAACCCGCTATGCGGCTAAATCTCCTGCTTCGGTGGCATTCGATATCCATTTGATCCGTGTAGCCGACGGCCGGGTGTTATGGTCCGGTCAATTTAATGAAACCCAAAAAGCTCTATCAGAAAACTTTCTACATCTTGAGACATTTTTAAAAAGAAAAGCAAGCTGGGTAACCGCTCGCGAAATGGCTCAAGCAGGCCTCGAAGATATCCTGCAATCGCTTTCAGGTTTCGGGGTTCGGAATGAAAACCCTTGAATTTCTTAGACAGGATAACAGGATAAACAAACTCAAATTTTTTATAATATCAAGTCAATCCCTGGACCAGACCTGGATTTGCAAGTTTGCATCTTTGGGTCTGGCTTATATATTTTACAGCATCCTTAGTATGTTCTATGGAAGTCGCGCCAGGGCGGGCCTGTTATCCTGTCCAAAATATTTTTCATTCAACAAAGCATTTTAGATTTTGGATTTTAGATTGTTGAACCCGCAATTCGTAACCCGCAACCCGTAACCAGTAACGAGCAACCATCAACATGCTTATCATACCCGCAGTCGATATCAAAAACGGTAAATGTGTGCGACTTTTTCAGGGACGCCTTGATTCCGAAACGGTTTTCTCCGATGATCCTGCCGCCATGGCAAAGCGCTGGGAAAATGAAGGGGCTGAAATTATTCATGTAATTGACCTTGACGGTGCTTTTGAGAAAAGCCCGAAAAACCTGAATTCTATCGAAAGAATCATTGAAAGTGTAGAGGCTTATATCCAAGTGGGTGGCGGAATCCGCACTGCAAAAACAGCTAAAATGTACCTGGATCTGGGCGTAAAAAGGGTCATTATCGGTACCGAGGCTATCAAGAACCCCAAATTTGTCAAGGATGCCTGCAAGGCTTTTCCCGATCAAATTGTAGTAGGTATTGATGCCCGGGACGGTTTGGTTGCAATCGAAGGATGGACCGAAACTACCCGGATAAAAGCCGTCGAGCTTGCCAGGCGGTTTGAAGATTGTGGTGTTGCCGCTATTAATTTTACCGACATCCATAGGGATGGAATGGAGACCGGGCCGAACATTGAGGCGACCCGTCGAATCGCCGAAGCAGTTTCTATCCCTGTGGTTGCTTCGGGCGGCGTTTCAACGATTGAGGATATCAAAAAACTTATGCCGCTTGAGGCCGTCGGTGTCGTCGGCGTTATTACCGGCAGGGCTTTGTACAGCGGCAGTTTAAGTCTAAAAGCAGCCATTGAAGTTTCAAAAAACCCTCTTGACAAAGCCAAATAAAATAATTATTATCAACGGTTAAATAAATTATAGGGGTTGCCGGTTGTTCAGTCTCTTTATGATAGTTTTCTTTCAAATAAAACCAGTTCTTAGTATTCGTCAATTTGAGCACATAAAGATATGTACAAAGCTTCATCCCATGTATGATCCTCCAGTTGTTGTCAGTCTTTCCTATCCATAGTGATGGAGGTTTTGGCAATTTATATCCCAGAAGACAAAATTGCGGAAATAAAGAATGCCGCCGATATCGTCGATATCGTATCGGAATTGGTGATTTTGAAAAAGGCGGGAAAGAATTATGCAGGACTTTGTCCGTTTCATGCTGAAAAAACCCCGTCTTTTACGGTTAGCCCGGAAAAACAGATATTCCATTGTTTTGGATGCGGCACCGGAGGGAACGTTTTCAGCTTTTTAATGAAACAGGAGGGGCTGTCTTTTCCTGAAGTGGTCAGAGTGCTTGCCAGACGTTATGGCATCGAAATGCCGGTACAAAAAATGTCGCCCGACCAAAAAAGACGGATAAGTGAGAAGGAAAGCCTGCTGGCCCTCAATCAGATGGCCATGGATTATTTCCACCAGGTGTTATTGCGCAGTGATTCAGGCAAGACCGCCATGAAATATCTAAGCGAGCGGGGGATGAGCAAGGAATCCCTTGATAATTTTAAGCTTGGATATGCGCCCGGAGGATGGGATAACCTGACGAATAGTTTTTTTAAAAAAAAGATAGCGCCGGCTCTGGCTGAAAAAGCCGGCCTGATAGTATCTAGAAAGGGTAAAGACGGTTTTTATGACCGCTTCAGAAGCAGGATTATATTTCCGATATACAATGTGAACATGCAGCTGGTTGGTTTCGGCGGGCGGGTATTGGACGATGCGCTGCCCAAGTACCTAAATTCTCCGGAAACACCCTTATACAACAAGAGCCGCAGCCTTTACGGCATTCACAGAGCAAAGCAGCCATGCCGGCAGCATGATACGGTTTATATCGTCGAAGGTTATTTTGATCTTTTGGCACTTCACCAGCACGGCATCGAAAACACTGTCGCCACTTTAGGTACGTCACTCACGCCGGAGCATGTCCGGCTTCTTAAAGGATATGCTACCAAAATGGTCATGTTATATGATTCAGATGAAGCCGGAATTAAGGCAGTGCTGCGTAGTATTGGAACCTTTAAAAGAGAAGAAGTGGATGCTCGGATTATCGTGCTGCCCAAAGGCTATGATCCCGACTCTTTCATTATGAAATTCGGGCATGCGTCTTTTATGAAAATCGCTTCCAAATCAAAAGGGATTATGTCTTTTCTAATAGACTCAGCCGTCAGCAAACACGGGCTTTCGAACCAAGGGAAAATCCGTATCGTGCAAGACCTTAAAGAACCGCTTTCCACCGTCTCCGACAAAGTGGAGAGGTCTTTATATATAAAAGAACTTGCTGAGCGTGTCGGCGTTGATGAAGCCGCTGTTCAGGAAGAGGTTCGAGTAATGCCGGCCGGTAAAAAGGACGCTTTGGGCGGATTTAACAAACAAACAGAGTTTAAAAAGTGGGACAGGCTTGAGCAGCAGATTATAAAAATGATGCTTCAATATCCGCAAATATTACCTGAAATCAGGAAACAGAACATACTGGATCTTTTTAGTGACGATGGTTTAAGGTCGATAGGAAAGATGGTGCTGGCATACAAGGATGACTCGCAAAGCCGGATATCTGATATCATGTCTGCGATTGCCGACGATGAGAAAAGAAATTTAATATCCCATATATCAATAGTAGCGGATTCTTGGGATCAAAAGAATTGCCGCAATATCTTAGCACGCTTTGTGTTAAGCCGCAGAAGGAATGAAAAGACTTTGCTTGATAAAATCAAGGCGGCTGAAAAGGCCAATGATGTTGAGCTGATTCAAAAGTTATTGGAAGAAAAGCAACAAAGGGCAGTGTTGAGCGATAGACAAAAGATGGCACTGCAAAAATAACCAGAGTTAGGTTCAGGGTTCAGAGGTTCAAAGGTTCAGAGGTTCAGGGGTTCAGAGGTTCAGGGTTCAGAGGTTCAAAGGTTCAGAGGTCGGCCGTCTCGTTGTATTACCCCAATGGAATCAATGGTTAAGGAAAAAAGCGCGCAGCGCTTAAC
>JABMQM010000345.1 GCA_013203195.1 Desulfobacteraceae bacterium
AAAGAATTATTATTATTACAAAAGCTTCTGTTCTTTCTTTACGAACCTTTAGATACGAGTTCATACGGTTTAAAATATGATTATCCATTGAGCGGCCTTACAGCGAAAACTCCCCGCCCCCCAACTAAATATGAGCATAAAGCTTCAATGGTTAATGACTGTTATCGTGAATATGCATCCGTTTCCCGTTGACAAACAATCAGGTGTTGTTCTATCGTATCAGATAGTTTCATGCCCTGTATCAAGACTTTGCCACGGTCATGCACACGGTGTTACGGGAAAGATAACCACAAATCAAGGAGGCGTTTTATTCTTCCTGCCATAAGCCTCAGTAAAAGAGACCTTAAATGGAACCCAAAACTTTCAATCAACCAGGAGTTTTCACCATGAAACAAATTCTACTCAGATTGCTCGTCCTTATGGTGTTTTTGGCATCGGCGGCCTTTATGGGCTGTGCGCATGTGGGTACCTCCACAGATCAAGCAATAGGAATAATAGCAACGAGTGAGGCTTTTAAAAGTTTCAAAGGAGAATTCGAAAATACCGAGTATTATAAGAAACACAAACCAAAATCTTTGGCGGTCCTCCCTTTTCAGGGTTTAGAGGAGAAAAGCTATTCCATTGATTTCGAATCCGAAAACCCCGCCGGTGTTGTACGCAGGGGCATGTACAATCACATTGCTTCCCTGCCGTTCAAAGATCTGGAGCTTTATAACACCGACAAACTTCTCAAAAACGCCGGTTTTAAGGATATCCGCCAAATCGAAGCCATCATTGCCGAAAATCCAAAAAAACTTAAGAGCATTTTAGGGGTGGATGCTGCCGTTACCGGACACGTAACCCACTTTGATCGGATATTCGTTGGAATTTATTCCCAGGTAGCCGTGGGTGTCGAGGTTAATATGTGGGATCTAAAGACCGGCAATCTTTTGTGGCGAGCCAAACACGTCTCCCGGGCGCACGCCGGTGGTATATCCGTCAGTCCCATCGGTCTTATCGTGGCCACTGTTGCTTCCGTCTGGAACCTGCGTGCCACCGAAATGATGAGCCAGACAGACGATCTCTTCCGGGAGATTATCTCAACCATCGATTTGCCGGAATCAGAACGGGTTACCCAGGTATCCCCGCCGCGGATCGATATGTTTGCCGCCATGAATACCGGCAAGCCGTTTACGATCGGGAAAAAAGTCGCCTTTCGACTCATCGGCGACCCGAACAATTCGGCTTATGTGGATTTGGGCGATTTCAAAGCAGGCATCGAACTTGCTCCCGTACCCGGCAATGTGAAGCAGGCGTTGCAGACCGAGGTGCTGGAGGCCATCAAAAAGAACTACAAGGATACCGGCCATACGCTGACCCCGGAACTTCTTGCCGCTGTTAAAGAGGAGATGGCTTCACGTGAAATTTATGAAGGCACATACACAGTGGAACCCGGAGAACAGTCTTACGGAATGATGGCTAAAGGATACCTGGTCAGCCCGGCAGGCACCCAGGGAACCGCCCTTGATGTCGCTAATATTGTGGACATTGACGGCCTTCCGCCCCAGCCTGTCAAGGGTCTGAAAGCAGAATCTCTGGACAACAAGATAAAATTGAGTTGGTCTCTGAGCCCTGAGGACGATCTGACCGGGTATGAAATATGGTTAAGCTCAACACCGCTTAGCGGCTACAGCCTGGTGGCAGAAAGCGAAAAAACTGAAGCTATTATTGAAGATTTGTCCAATTTTACCAGGATTTACGTCCAGATCAGAGCTTTTGATAAGGCGGCCAATGCCGGCGATTTCAGCAAGTACATCGAAGCTGTACCCTTGCCAGAACCGGGTCTTTATGATCTGCCGCAGCCGGGGCCGGCCTTGAGCGGAATTGTCGCGGCGAAAATTCTGCTTGTGGCCGATAAAAATCCCTATACGGTGCTTTCCGATTTAACGATCACATCCGGCGGAGTGCTCTACATCGAGCCCGGTGTCAAAATTTTGTTTGCCCCGGATACGGCCCTAAAGGTAGCCGGCGGTGACTTTCTGGCTTACGGCATGGGCAGCAAGCCCATCCATTTTGCTCCACAAACAAGCACAAGTGAGCCTGGATCCTGGCAGGGAGTTATCCTGGAAAGTGCCAAGCGTTCCGTCCTGCGCCATGTAACCATTGAAGGGGCTGCAACCGGTCTGACTATAGAGAACAGTGCTCCGTCTATCATTGCTGCGACTGTAACCCGCAGTTCGCAAGCCGGCCTTTATTTAAAGGATAATGCCAAACCGAATATCTCTTGTTCGAAATTTGAGGGCAACGAAGGCCAGGGTGCCATTGTGATCGAGGGCGAAGGCCTGGCACCGATAATTCGCAATAATGTATTCAAAGACAACCATCCGTTTCAGGTTCAAAGCTATACCCCCATAGAGATCGATCTTGCGGGCAACTACTGGGGCCGCTCCGATCCCGAAGCAGATTGGTTTCTGGGTGAAGTCGTGTGGAAACCGGCGCTGGCCAAACCGACCGCGCCCTGCCCGGTAAGATAAGACTAAATACAATGGAGGTACCTATGAAATCCGGTGTGAAATATAGATGGCTGGCCCTGATCGTTGCGGGCACACTTTTTTTCTGGCAACCCTGCCAGGCCCAGGACCCTGCTGCTATGGAACGAGTAGGGGATCACGGAACCATTGACTGGGTCGGGCAAAAAGTAATTGCCAAAGGCATAGGAGCTCCTCCTCAAAAATATTATGGTAAACCCCAGGCCCGCCCACTGGCCCTGCGCGCCGCCATTACGGACGCTCGCCGCAACCTTTTGGAAGTTATCAAGGGCGTTCACATTGATTCTATTACCCAGGTGTATAACTATATGGTTCGGGACGACACCATCGTTTCTAGGGTCCAGGGTATTATTCGGGATTCAAGCGTGGATGACAAACAGTATATGTCCGATGGTACGGTGGAAGTGGTCGTGAGTATGCCGCTAACGGGTCCATTGGGAGAGGCACTCATCAATATTGCGTCCCAGCCTCCGGGACCTGCCGCCGGGGTGTTGCCCTCGCAAGAAGTGGACGCGCGTATCCGGGGTTTGGAGGATCGCGTCAAAGCCCTGGAAGACAAGCTGGCCGGTATAAAACAGATAAATTACCAGCAGGAAGAGATGATTCTGCTCTTTAAGCGGTTCGTGGAAACCTGGATGGATTATACGGCCAGCCGTCCCATGATGATTCAGGCCGGTTACGCCTCGGAGGATAAACTTGCAAATCTGAATAAAAAATTCGATGATCAGGAAGCCCGCCTTGCAGCACTTGCCTCCAGACTCGATAAGATGGCCGGTCGTTTGTCGCAGTTGGAGTCTGCAGCCCAACCTGTCCCCCCAATCGCGGCCGCTAAAGCCAAAACCGAGGTTATCTACTCCGGCCTGGTGATTGATGCCCGGGACACAGGTTTTAGGCCCTGTCTAAAGCCTGAAATTTTTGCCAAGGGAGAGTTGCTTTACCCCGGTGACTATATTGATATGCAAAAAGTGGTCCGCAAAGGCTATGTCCGCTATTATCGCCAAATCGGAAGAGCCCAGCAAAGCGAGCGCGTCGGCAAACTACCTTACACCATCAACGCCAAGGGAACCTGGAAGGGTAAGCGCAGCCTGGAAGTCGACGACAAAGCTTACAGTACGCTGAAACCCATTATGGATGTTCCGGATGCCTTCCTGGCCACCGGCAAAGTGGTGATTGTCTTTTAACGCATACCGGTGATTATTATATTCCACAAAATATTATCTGAAAAAATACGGTTCATAAAGGAAGGCACAAGGAGGTATTATGAAGAGTAAGTCAATGTTTGTTTTGGTAATTGTGGTTCTGCTTTTAATTCCCCTCAGCGCATATTCAGATCAGGGGCAGGACTTCATTGAGCATGGAGACAAAGGCGTAATTAACTGGAGCAAGGGAACTGTCCAGGCCACAGGGATCGGGGCTCCTCCGGAAAAATTGTACGGCAAACCGAATGCCCGCCCTATGGCTTTAAGGGCGGCTAAACTGGATGCCTATCGTAACATTCTTGAGGTGCTTAAGGGTGTCAGGATCGACAGCACCACAGTAGTGAGGGATTATGCCGTTGAAAGCGACATCATTATGTCCAAAGTCGAAGGTATGGTCCAGGGTGCCGAGGTTGTCAAAAAGGAATATCTTTCTGATGGTACTGTGGAAATTACGATGCAGATGGATTTGCGTGGTGGATTTTCTCAACTGGTTCTGCCCGCAGAGATCAAACCGCTGGATTCGATCAAACCGGAGATGCCGATTCAGAGTTCATCGGCGGTCTATACCGGGCTGGTGGTCGATGCCAGAGGTCTGCACGCCCGGCCTGCCATGTCTCCGAAAGTACAGGATGAAAGTGGTCAGGAAGTTTATGGATCAGCATTTGTCAGCCGTGAATATGCTGTGCAGCAAGGTATGAGCGGGTATGCCAAAAACGTTGACGCCGCCCGCACGAATCAGAGGGTTACAGATAATCCCTTGTTGGTAAAAGGCTTGAGGGTAGAAGGCGCCGGACACAGTGATATTGTAATCAGCAATGCGGACGCATCCATGCTCAGAAGCGCGTCGGAAAATCTTTCTTTCATGAAAAAATGTCGGGTTATGATTGTGGTTGACTAACCTGATTCAGATCCGCCGGTGACGGAAAACCAAAAACATTTGCCACCAAGACACCAAGACACAAAGAGTCTTTGTAATAATCGATAAAGGAGGAATTATGGTTTCCAGAAAATTAT
>JABMQM010000346.1 GCA_013203195.1 Desulfobacteraceae bacterium
CTCTTACCCATATCGCACCATTCATACTGCCGGCAAGATACGAAAGCAATGTTGCAATTATGCAACAAGACACCTCAATAGGTTTTAAGCTAAATGATAGTAGTATGTAAAACCACGTTGCGCAACAATTATGCAACAATATTGCAGCATTTTGCGCTGACATAACCTGTTTAATGTTTTTGAAGGCCCGGTACAGCCTTTGAATACACTTTAAAATTATTAATAAATCAGATGGTTGAATTTTTTCTTTAAAAAACCATGTTGCCCTGGCATCATAATTGCAAAGTTGCAAAGTTGATCAACAAGACCAATTTGAATTATGAAAAAACCTATTGAAAATCAGACCCGCATTATTTTGGACAGCATTGCCGACGGCGTTTTTACGGTCGATTTGGACTGGAAGGTAACTTCTTTTAATAAAGCCGCTGAAAAGATAACCGGAATTAAAAAGCAAGAAGCTCTTGGACGACACTGCTGGGAAGTATTTAAAGCCAGTATATGTGAACAGCAATGTTCCTTGCGGCAGACGATCGAATCGGGTCAACCGATTGTAAATCAGTCGATTTTCATCCTTAATCCCCAAGGTGATCGAATTCCCATAAGTATCTCAACCGCCATTTTAAATGACCACAACGGTAACATCATCGGGGGGGCAGAGACCTTCCGGGATTTAAGTGTGGTCGAAGCGTTGCGCAAAGAGCTGGCCGGTCAGCATACATTTTTTGATATCATCAGCAAAAACCGGGAGATGCAGCGCCTGTTTGGAATGCTGGAACTGGTATCGGAAAGCGATACCACGGTCCTTTTGGAAGGCGAAAGCGGCACGGGCAAAGAACTTTTTGCCAAAGCAATCCACTCTCTGAGTCATCGCAAAAAGGGTCCCATGATTACAGTTAACTGCGGTGCCATACCTGACACGCTACTTGAATCGGAATTGTTCGGATACAAGGCGGGAGCTTTTACGGATGCCAAGCGGGATAAACCCGGCCGGTTGGCCCTGGCCGAAAACGGAACCCTCTTTTTAGATGAAATCGGAGATATTTCCCAGTTGCTGCAGGTAAGGCTGCTCCGTGTGCTCCAGGATCAAGTTTATGAGCCGTTGGGCAGTACAAAATCAGAAAAAGCAAACGTCCGTATTGTGACGGCCACCAACAAAAACCTCGAAGAACTGGTGAAAAAAGGTCTGTTTCGGGAAGATCTCTATTACAGAATCAATATTGTCAAACTCGTCCTGCCCCCCTTGCGAGAGCGAAAAGAAGATGTTCCCCTGTTAACGGAGCACTTTTTACGAAGGTTTAATCGTCTGCGAGGGAAGGAAATTCAGGGACCGGCACCTGAAGTAATGAGTGTTCTGATGTCTTACGATTTCCCGGGCAACATTCGGGAATTGGAAAATATCATAGAATATACAACTGTCGTTTGTAAAAACCACTTGATCGGAATAGAGCACCTTCCCGAGACCCTTCACCGGCATCCAAAAAACAAAATAATAACTGCGCCCCCGGCAGAAAACGCCGGTAAGTCATCGTTTGACGATATGGAAAAAAGCTTTATTTACGAGGCCTTAAAGAAAAATAATTGGAGCCGGACGCTAACTGCCGCCCAAATGGGTATTCATCCCACGACCCTCTGGCGCAAAATTAAGCGCTTTGAACTTAATATTCCTAAACAGAACGGCCGAACCAGGTCGACCAAAATTCCATAAACCAAAACTGTCTCCGGCAAGGTTATTCGCCCCAGGAGAGGCAAACAAGACAAACGGAAATTTAATGAAAAAAATATGAAAAATAACTTGACTCCCAGGGGAAAAATAGTATTTTGTTATGCGCATATGCTCATAAGAGGTTTATTATGGTACGACCAAAAAAACATCGTTTTGTAACGTTTGATCCGGATATCAGCTACTTCAAACCCAGGGGAATACCCATGCAAAACCTTAAAGAGGTTCGCCTGACGGTTGATGAAGGAGAAGCCATAAGGCTTGCTGATCTTTTAGGCCTGTCGCATGAGGAAGCAGGTCGTCGCATGGGAGTTTCCAGAGCCACCTTCGGGCGGATTGTCCAGAAA
>JABMQM010000347.1 GCA_013203195.1 Desulfobacteraceae bacterium
AGCATCCAGCATCGATCTCGTAAAAGCGACTGTCTTACGCCTATCGGCATAAAGAGTTATACAGATTAATGCAAAGTTAGGGTTAAACCTGGTTCTGAAAATGATCCGGTCAGGGCTTCGCCTCAAAACTTTAGCTGCCGTGCTCACTTTTCGATAAGAAAAGCTTGGCTCCATCCGTGCCCCGATGGCGTTTTTCAAAAGTTAAATTGTATGACCGTCCCCTATAGCCCCCAGGCTTGTTTTACTTTAACGATTCATTTCGATGCAGAACCCGGGAAAGCAGGGATGTTTGATTTTAAAAGATTTGATGTCCCTCGTGAAATAATATTTCCTTCAATGTCGAGCAAATCACACTGTGCATTAACAATTCGTTTTCCGCTACGAAAAATTTTTGATTTTGCAACTATTTTTTGGCCTACTTTTGCTTTTCCAAGATAGTCTACGTATAAATTTAGTGACAAGAAAAATGTTTCGTGACTAACAGTTGCCACAGACATGCCGATCACATCATCGATAATTGCATTTTGAACTCCGCCGTGCAAGAGTCCGACCGGGTTTGCCATTTCTGGTCGGACTATAAAGCCAATTTCTAACTCTCCTTCTTCAACTTTTCGCAGAACACCCCCAAGCCATTTTGTAAACGGAGGAAATTCCGGGCCTAATTCTTTGTCTATATATGCTTTAAAATACTCTACGATAGGATTCATAACAACTCCTTTATTACCTTTCACAAAACAATAATAACCGAAACCAGAAAAGGTTAAATTGATGAAAAAAAAGCAGAACCTATAAATGCCCTTTAATTATACACCTGGGGTTATGAAGTCAGCATCTCTTCGATACACCGGTCCTTTTCATTCCACAAATTATTCAGCCACAGCTGCAGATTCTTCCGAAACAGCCCGTCATTCAAGTAATCACCCAGAAGTTCAGAGCTAACCGGCAGTGACCGCACTCTAACCTTGACCTCTCGGATGTTTCCGCGCAAAAAGGCCCAGAAGCTTCGCGCGCCGCCATGATATACGATGGTTACATCCAGTAGCCGGTGAATATGATCTCCCATTTCTCCAAGCACGTAAGCGATTCCCCCGGCTTTTGGTTTTAGCAAATGAGCATAGGGCGACTTTTGCCTACTATGCTTTTCAGTGGTGAAGCGGGTACCCTCAACGAAGTTCATAACACTGACCGGGTTTGTTTTAAATTTCGCACAGGCTTTCCTGATGCTCTCCAGATCTTTACCTTTTAAGTGGGGGTTTTTTTGTAAATGTCTGCTCGTGTATCTGTTGATAAACGGAAAATCTAGAGCCCACCAAGCCTGACCCAGAAGCGGAAGCCAAAACAACTCTTTTTTTAGAAAAAACTTTAATAGCGGAATTTTACGATAGAATACTCTCTGCATTACAAGGATATCTACCCAGGACTGGTGGTTGGCCAAAACTAAATGCCATTGGGATCGCTCCAGGTTTTCAATCCCCTCAACGACCCAACGGGTGTTGCTGGTCAGTCTCCGGTTTAGGTTATTAACCCAAATCCAGTTTTCGGCAATGACATTAAGGATTCGACTGCATTTCCGCCGCCAGGATTCCAGAGGAACCATTGCCTTTGCCGCCGCCACAATGAACAATAGTAAACACCAGAACACTGTGTTCAAGAAATACAATGTCAGTGACAGACAACCACGTATTGGTCCAGTTATCACGCTAAACATCCTTCCACACAAACCTGATTTAACATATCAGATCTGTCGGGTTTGAATGGAATCGATTATTCCGGCAGCCTTACTATGGTTCTTCCTTTGTGCTTTCTTTGAAGAATGAGATCGATTCTTTCGTTCAGTCCATCCAGAGAAACCTCAGTGGTCAACAGCTCTAAACGCTCCAGTTTCCAGTCATTTGCAATTTTATTCCATACCTTCAGGCGCATGGGCATCGGACACTTCTGCGAATCAATCCCCATCAGTGTCACCCCACGCAAAATAAAAGGATAGACATTCAGAGGCAGATCATGGGACCCCACATTCCCACAGCACGTGACCCCACCGTCAGACTGTATTGACTTGATCATTGTTGCCAGTATTTCTCCGCCGATCGTATCAATGCCACCTGCCCAAAGTTCTTTTAAAAGCGGCTTGCCGCCGGAGTCGGTAGCTTCTTCAATACTA
Organism: Desulfobacteraceae bacterium; assembly: GCA_013203195.1. GTDB lineage: Bacteria > Desulfobacterota > Desulfobacteria > Desulfobacterales > UBA11574 > Desulfatibia_A. Next base: position 2,162 of record JABMQM010000347.1, read on the forward strand.
ATGACCTCCTTCGCGCCAATTTCTAGTAGAAAATCCTTTTCATCCACGATTCCGTTTACCGCTACGACCTCATAGCCCGCTTTGGTAAGTATGGAGACGGCTATACTTCCAACCCCTCCCGTTGCACCGGAAACCAGTATTCGCCCCATATTCGGGGTAATTCCGTAGTCAACCAGCCTGTAAACCGAAAGGGCTGCCGTGAAGCCGGCTGTCCCGAATATCATGCTTTCTCGAGGGGAAAGATGCTCCGGCATCTTGACAACCCATTGGGAAGGAACCCGTATATATTGGCCGAAACCACCGGATGTGTTCATTCCGAGATCATAGCTTGTCACGATCACTTCATCTCCGGCTTTAAAATCCTTGCTTTGGCTTTCAGCGACGATCCCGGCAGCATCAATTCCAGGAGTATGCGGATATTTTTTTGTAACGCCCCTGTTTCCTATGGCGGAAAGAACGTCCTTGTAATTTAATGAAGAGTACTTGACTTTGACGAGCACATCTCCTTGTGGAAGGTCATCTATATTTCTGTCCTGTATTTCTCTGACAAACTGATTGTTTTCTTTTTCTGTGACGACCATTGCCTTAAATGTCTTTTGATTCATGGATTTGTCTCCTTTTAAGATGGTATGCGTACATCCTTGTGAATGCATGTTTCGATAGGTTTACGAACTCACTCTATGTCAAGAAAAGGGCAGGCACAAAGGCCCGGTCAATCAAACATCGGTGAAATGCCCAGCTTGGATTTGCCAATTCGTAATTGTAACCTGACCCCTATGACTTCTGTATCTTCTCCAAAAAAAAAGCTAAATTGTATGACCGTCCCTCATCCCTCCATTTTCTGCCTGCTGGGCGAATACCCGGAAACGGCGTGCTTCCTCCTCATTTCCCATCGAGGCATATATGCGGCTGATCTTTTGAAAATATAACGGAGCATTTTCCGGATCATCCTGAACCAGGGAAAGATACATTTCCGTAATCGCTGAAGTA
>JABMQM010000348.1 GCA_013203195.1 Desulfobacteraceae bacterium
CTCAACAGGCGGAACAGTTTGTGTTTGTGAATCACTATATCCGGCATACGGCTGTAGAGCGGGGCTGCCTGGCTGAAAAAGATATCGCGGAACTAAAAGATAAAGTGAAACATTTACTGGACCATCCCCATGATCTTGTCATCAATGATGACACTTCGCAGCTAAAAGATATATTCGATCGATTTCGGACAGTCTATGCGGATTTTTACACCAAAAAACACAACGAACATTACAAACATTTTATAAAAAAGCCCTTTTCAAGGTTTGGCAAAAGAGCGGTAGTCTTGCTAAAGCGCCTTGTATCGATTGAGATTCTGGACCGTCCCCCTGGGTTGGAGGCGCTCTTGCGGGAACTGCAAGCTCCCGAAGTTGCAGTATGCCGTAGAAATCTTTCCGAGGAATTGCTGCGTTCACCGGTATGTAATTGCGCTTTTATCCCGGGTGATACACCAAAATTTGCGCAAACCAAAGATCCCGAGGAAGCTATCGAGACATGTCTCAATGAATATCTTCTTATTCTTAAAAAGCCGGGCGTTAGAGAAGCGATTTCCGCCCGGATATTTGCCCTTGCCGATGCTGATCCGGATAGAACCAAACGGCTTCGCAGTATGATTTCGCTTTTAGAGGATAAGCTATCCTCTGCTGCTGCCCTGCTTGACATATTGGATGATGTCACGGCCCAAGAAGTTGGCAAAGCTTTAGCCGGTCGGGTTAAGATTGAAAGGCGCGGCTTGAAAGATCTATATTCCCATCTCGGCGGACGGAGGCTGAGCCCCGATCAGGTTAATGAAATCATAAAAGAGTGGATCTGTACCACATCTGACAATACGGTGATTGCCATTGAAGATGATCGCGATATCTCATCCGGCAGCCGCGATCGCTCTCTTTTGTGGTGGTCAAAAATGCATCCGGCGCTTTTTAAAGAGGATGTCCATTTTGAAAGCCGGGACCTGGAAGACTCCTTAGAACGGCAGTTTCCTTCCATGCAACTTAAAGATACACTAAAACGCCTGGATGACGGTGGTATTTTAGCGTTTATAAAAAATGAGCCTTTTCACACCAAGGCGATTCGCATGGCCTGGCTTTTGCTGGCAGAGCGTATCCTTGCTAAAGCGCCCTGGCCGGATCAGGCCGCACTCGATTGCCGGCATGTGGATCGGGGAATTGCCGTCAAAATCCAAGAACGTTTAAGCGTGCTGAATACCATTTCATCGCTTTGGAAGGCTTCCTTTCCCGCTGCCCTTCGAGTTCGCATCCCGCTTTCCGGTATATCGGTCGATTCCTGGGTTACCGAGGAATTGCGTTCGCTGGTTTTTGAAACATTGCGCGCTGTGGCACAACGGGGGGATGAATGGCTTGGCACGCTGCCGGCCGTTGAACCGATTGAGCTGTCCGATCATCCGGTCGTGTTGATTATTGACGGTATCTCGCCGGATGTCTGGCTTGAAGCTACAAAGACTCCGGGTGGCAAGCTCGGTGACGGCTCGCCGGCATGGTTTCGGCTTGAGGCGGCTGCAAAAACCGCGGCTGCCGTTGGTGCACTTTTCGGCTTTGACCAAGACGCCATGGATGAGTTTAATGCCCGGGGCATACCTTATCATCACGTTAAGGGAAATGAGCAGCATGGTTTGGCCGACCTTCTGCCCGAATTTCCTGAAAAAACAGCGGTGGTTATCAGGGTTGGTCTGGTTGATGAGGGCGCGCATGCCGGATTTTTGCGTCTCGCCGAGATACCGGGAGTGCTTTGCTCTTTTTTGGAAAGAGAATTGCCCCGCCTGCAGAAGATATGTGCCGCACAGAAACGACGGCTGATCGTAACCACGGATCACGGCTTTTCCCTTACCCGTAAGGGGCTTTCCCACGGCACGGGCGGGGTGTTCGAGCAGGCCATATTGCGTGCCGAATGGGGAATCGAGTGAAAGCTTGAACTGATTCTGTCCTGATTTAAATGCGGGCTATAGTATGTGATGTTCAATTCCGGCTTGTTCTAACTGCATCATCATTGTTATGGCCAAAGAAAATTAGAAAGGCAGCTCAATGGCAAAATTAGGCACTAAAAAAAGACCTGTAAGATTCAGAGTTCAAACTGACGAAAGATTGCAGGAAATTGCATTACTTTGTGATAAAAACGGATGGATATTTGTTGGCGGATTTGAACCTGACGAACCGGAAGATCTTTGTGAGATTGAGTATTTGTTAAATCCGCAAGCCTTTACATCTCAGCCTCGTATGGGCCATGCTGACAATATGACAGTTTTGCATAAACAACCTAAGGTCGGTAGAAATGCGCCATGTCCCTGCGGGAGTGGTAAAAAATATAAAAAATGTTGTTTGGGAAAATCAGACCCGCCTGTAATTCAAAAAAGAGATGAATTTGATGTATTAATGGGGGAAGGTTATTCTCTTCTTCATAAAAATAAAACAATAGAGGCATGTGATGTCTGGGTAGAATTATGGAATAAATTGAAAACCGGATTCCGGCCTGAATTTGTTGATATAAAAGAAGCGGATTCTATTTTTACTGGTGGAGAGTATCTCTATAATTGGTGCCAGGATCTTGAGACTGAACTTGGAAATGCCGGTATAGACAATTCGTCATATTATCAGAAAAGAATAGAATATTGTACTGATTTTTGTTCGATATTTCCAGAATCAGACAGCTTGTTAATGCATAATATGAAAAGAGCTATTGCGGAATCTTATTTTGCGTTGGGTGATATTTCTAAAGGTGAGGAATGTTTTAAGAAATTAATTGAGGAATATCCTAAATTAATTTGGGGATATATAGGTTGGGGGGATATGTATCTTTGGCCAATGAAAAAAGATATAAAACCTGATTATGAAAAAGCTGAAAAAATCTATAAAATGCCTTTAGGTATGGATTTGGAAGGGGAGGCGGATTTGGTCGATAGGCTAGATGAGCTAAAAACCAAAAGGGAGAAAAACATATAACAGGATTCCGGCTGACACAAAAACCAACGCGATTTTGTGCTAAATCGGAATACCCTGCCCGGCTTTTTGGACAGCTGATCCTGAGTATTCAATGATCATTATTCAAAGGTCATTGATAATATGAAAAAGTCATTATCAAAATGGGAAAGAAACGAAAATGGCATGTTATTTTATTTAGAAAAAGGAGATTGCAAAACCGGCCTTAAATATTTGCAAAAGGCGGCAAGAGATGGATTTGAATTGGCATTCGGAGAATTAGGGTCGGCTCTATATCTTGAAAAAGCAGACATAGATGAGGCTGAAAAATGGTTTAAAAAAGCGGAAGAGGCTGGTTGCCTTTATGCACCGCATGCATATGACTATGGGATGCTTTTGATCGAGGAAAGAGGCGATACAGAGAGAGGGAATCGCTATTTAGACAAGGCTGCTGAAGATGGGTATTAAAAATTGCAGAACATATAACATACCCAATCAGGTCCGACGCACGGGTGCGTTACTAAACCTTATGATTTCTACAATTGGATCCAAATATCAAGGCTTTAAAATCCTGACATAACAAAAAGATAACGGCAATTATTTTATGGCCTCAGATAGTTGCCGGGGATGGCAAGATAACCCAAGAATACAAGATTCCCAAACCGAATCGTCTATGATAATAGTTAGATGTCACCCGTTGGTTCAGGCAAGGAATCGTGAATTTTTGTCAAGCCTTATCTGATTCGATATGTTGTATCTCCTACCAACCTTCCATTCTGATTTTTCCATCCTATGTATTACCTGTTTTACCCTAAAAGTATGTAATAAAGGTTATAGTTTTTATGTAATTGTGTAATTTTGAGAACTGGCAGATTTTTTTGGAGGTAAAATGATGTGATTGAGGTTTGATTCCGTGTTCATTTTTGAAGTGTGATTACCTGCAGATAACAGAAAGATAAAGTTTTTCCTTCTGTGCCCGATTGTGCATAAAATGTGCCCGTCAAGGTCAAAGTTTTAAGAACATTTCCAAACAGAACCTAAAATACAAAAAATGATTGCCATTGTTTCAATCTGTTATAAATACAACAGATTTTTATTTTTAATCCTTACGACTCAAAATCCCGCGGGGGCAACTCCATGTCGGTTCGATTCCGACCTCCGGCACCAAAAAATGACAAGGGCTTGATCTCCCACGCCGGGGACAAGCCCTTTTTTATTTACCCTCAGTTCACTATGTAATTTTGTAACACTTTAAGACGGAATAGATTTTCAGGAAATAAAAAACCCGGGCTGAAGCTCCGGGTTGAAAGCCAGAAAATTGTTTTGTCCACGTTACTTTCTACTAATTTGGTATTTAACTTTCTTTAATGATTTTTCCGCCAATACAGAACCAATAATTTGGGGATCATCTTCAATATCGAAAGTATCTTTTTTTAATGATTTTGGATAGAATCGCTTAATAAACTCCTCCATTGATTTTATGTTTTCAGTTTTCTTTATACTACCCATTATTAACCACCTTTGTTTAAGGGTTTCTCATCACATATCTTGGATTTAGATCTATGTCAAAATATTTTTTTCTCTTAATCCATATAAATCCATCGCCCTTAGAAATAATCGCTACGTCAATCGGACCGCCAACTGTCTCAGCAGTAGGGGAAACTCTTTGTTTAAACATAGTTAAATTAACCAAAGATTCTGCCATGGCCGCCAACTCATCTTTTGGTAGGATTCCGACTACATTTACAATTGGGTTTATAAATTTCTGTTTCATAAAATTATTTAAATCTTCAAAATAATCATCATATATGGTTTTGCTCGATTCTATTATCTTTTCTTTTAATTTTGTCTTTTCGGGTGCAGACAAATTTTTTAAAATACCAATTATAATATCTGGATAGTTATCAAAAATATCCTTTAAATATTTACGAGTAAATTGCATTAAGACCGGATCTATACCCATCATGAAAGAATGAACCATTTCACCTTGTGCGAAAGGAGCTATAAAGGAACCTAGGTCATGGGTTATAGATCCAGTGATATCTTCTTTACATTTTAACCTTCCATTAATAATTGTTTCAAATTTGAACGATTGAAGTTTTGGGAAATAATCTTGTTTCCCAAATCCAGCGATTACCACTCCTGAAAGACTTTCTGGGAATATATCTTTGCTAAATAAAAGCCCCGCACATTCTATTAATTTAACCTTATTTTTTTGTAACTATTCAGCGTATTTTATGCTTATACTACCATCTACATAAGAAAATCCGGCAACTTGCCATTAAACAACAGATCCAATGCATGGCTTGACTTGACTCCTTGTTTTCGACAAGTCGACAAATAACTTCTAA
>JABMQM010000349.1 GCA_013203195.1 Desulfobacteraceae bacterium
GTTATTTGTTTGATATTTGATATTTGGAATTTAATTTACTCCATTTAATATTAGGTGCACCCCTGTGGGGTGAAATCAAAGCCTTGTCCTCTGGACCAGGATATTTACTTATGGATGGACACTAATTCGGCTACCAGCCGAATTCTTAAACACCTCAGGTTTTACCGTTAAATCCGATCGTGACCTTGCCCTGGTCTACAATGACCGGCACCCGGCGCGCACCGTCGGAATACTTCAACATGTCCTTCATTTTGTCGGCATCAAATCGAACGTCATAATATTCCATCTCCCGGCCTTCTTTGGCGCAAGCTTCACGAGCTGCGGTGGTATAGGGTCAGGTGTCTTTGCCGTAAATTAAGGTTTTTTGCGACACGGTTGCTTCCTCCTTGTTATGGTATTAGGTTCAAACAGACAAAAAAATTAATGCAATTTCAGTATATTGTCAGAGAATAGCCAAAAGATTTTTTTAACAGTTGTTAAGTGTTTTGTCAATCATTACAGATTGACAAACATCATGGAGGTTGATAAAAAACATATTTTGCATCTAATTTTTTCTTTCGTTTTTTGTCAGGGGTCTCCATCTATGATGATCTCGTAAAAAGTCACGAATTCAACACAAAAAATGTCTACCATGGTTAAATCGGATAGAGGGCTTTATCGGGATGTTGTTATCATCAACGCCTTGGGCCTGCACGCAAGGTCAGCAACCAAGATAGCAAAAAGGGCCCAAAACAGTAAATCAAAAATATGGATAATCAAAGACGGTGCCAAGGCGGATGCTTCCAGCATTGTCGACATCCTTACCCTTGCTTGCGAGCAGGGTTCAGAAATAACCATAAAAATTGACGATCAATTGGATCATGAAATATTGAATGATCTTGTGGAGCTCGTTGAAAGCGGTTTTGGGGAATAAAGTTATATGTTGAAAAACAACGGCACAGAAATGCAGATCCACGGTATTGCGGCCTCACCCGGAATATGCATAGGCAAGGCATATCTGGTTGGTCGAGAAGGTGTTGATGTTGTTGAAAAATATTTTGTCAAAAGAGAAAATTTAAAAGAAGAGATCAAACGCTTTAAAGATGCTGTAAAGAAGGCCAAAGACGAGCTCAATAGAATTATTGAACAAACCCCTAAAGATTTTAGCCAGCATGCCCATATTCTTGAGACCCATATGGTGCTGTTCAAAGACAAGATGCTATATGGACGGACAATTGAGACCATTGAAAACGAACAGGTAAATGCCGAGTGGGCTCTCAAGACAGTGGTATCGAATGTAAAAGCGATGTTCAGCGACATGACCGATTCCTACCTGCGGACCCGGGCGGCCGATATCATCCATGTTTCTGACAGCATCACGCGTAATCTGGTTGGAGCAGAAACCGAGAGTATTGCTTCCATCGGCAAGCAGGTTATCCTGGTGGCGAACGACCTCTCTCCTGCGGAAACCAGCCAGATACAGCTGGAGAAAGTCATGGGATTTGTAACCGACCGCGGCGGCAAGGCATCCCACACGGGCATTATCGCCAGGAGCCTTGAGATTCCTGCAGTCCTGGGACTCGAAAATGTCACCCGTATAATCAAAAACGATGACATTATCATTGTGGACGGCACGGCCGGTGTTGTTATTATTAATCCCACCGACCAGGCACTGATCCAATTCGAAGAACGCAAGGAACGGTACGAGGCGCATAAAGCCGTTATTTCGCGGGAGAGCCATCTTCCGGCGGAGACACTGGACGGTATCCGCCTTCAGGTGATGGGCAATATTGAGCTTCCTGAAGAAGTCGTCGCCGTTATGGCCTACGGTGGAGACGGTATCGGCCTTTACCGCACGGAGTTTCAATATCTCAGTCGCTCTGGTTTTCCCAGTGAAGATGAGCTTTTTGATAAATACAAGGATGTTGTCGACGTTATCACCCCACGGCCGGTTACCATACGAACTCTCGATATAGATGGTGACAAAACGGTTTCTTATGCATCCGATTCTGATGAGGCCAACCCTGTGCTTGGACTTCGCGGCATCCGATACTGCCTGCAAAATCCCGACGTTTTCAGGACCCAGCTTCGAGCCATATTAAGGGCTTCGGCGTTCGGACACATCAGGATTTTACTTCCCATGATCTCATGCCATGAAGAAATTCTTGAGGCCAAAAAGATTTTAAATGAGGTCGCCGATTCTCTCGAAAATGAAGGTATCGATTATGATAGAAACATTGAAGTTGGGATCATGATCGAGGTTCCTTCAGCGGCAATTTTGGCGGATATTATGGCGAAAAGTGTTGATTTTTTCAGTATCGGCACTAACGATCTGATTCAGTTTTCACTCGCAGTCGACAGGGTGAACAGGCAGGTGGCCCATCTTTATCAGCCGCTGCACCCTGCCGTTATCCGTATAGTCAAACATATTGCCGATGTAGCTCGTGACAGTGGCATAAATGTCTTTATGTGCGGCGAGATGGCAGGCGATCCGATGAACTTGCCGGTTCTTTTGGGGCTGGGGATAAAAAAGTTGAGCATGAACCCGCAATCCATACCGGCGGCCAAAAAAATGATAAGGTCTCTATCAATAAATGAAGCCAGATCCTTTATAACGGAAGTGCTGAAAGAGACTTCCACCAAAGGCGTCATGAACCTGGTGCAGAATACTTACGGCGGTATTCTGTCCGATAAAATATTCAATGAAGGATAATCCCTTTTGAACGAAAAACACATAAAGACAGTCGCTGAGAACAGAAAGGCCCGGCACAACTATTCTATCGAGGATGTCTACGAGGCGGGCATGGTCCTTTTGGGAACCGAAGTCAAATCCCTGCGGCTTGGTCGCGCAAACCTCACGGATTCCTATGCCAGGATAAAAAAAGGTGAGGTATTTGTTTATAAAATACACATTGATCCCTATCCCTTTGCCTATCATGACAATCATGATCCTTTAAGAATAAGAAAACTGCTTTTGCACAATTACGAGATCAAAAAGCTGTATGGCAAAGTCAATGAAAAGGGTTTTTCCCTGATACCCTTAAAGCTGTATTTCCAAGACGGAAAGGCCAAGCTAACCCTGGCCCTTGCAAGGGGCAAGCGCAGGCATGATAAGCGTGAAACCATTCGCCGGCGCGATCAGGACCGGGATTTGGAGCGATCTAAAAAGGAATACAAATAAAATCGCTTGCGCGATTTTATGAAACCTAAATTCTGCAATTGTCGAGGATACCGGAGATACAAGGCATCAGGTGTGAAGCTGTATTGTAATACCGCAATCACCTGATAACGCAGTAGATCCGGTATCATAGGCAATCCCGAAGGGTCAATTGTTATCGAAAAATATGATAGAATTCCTTATATTCTTTGGCCGCGTATTGATGAGCCTGTTTTCATTGAAAAGAAGTTTCAACTATACGATATTATAAAAAATATATCCATTTCGATAACAATTGATGCAGATTTTAGGTGAAACGCGGCTGCACCACTCAAGGCACAAAGATGAAAGTCTTCTCTGCGACTTTGCGGTAAACATATAACTACCAGTTATCACTTTATGTTTTGTCTTGTTTGGAACTGCGCTGCCTTAATCATTTCACAAAGCATTGACTTACGTGTAATCCTGGATTATTATAAAGACCGCGACCTTTTAGAAATGTTCAATTTCGTTCAAGTTCAAGGAAAGCGAAGATTTTAACCGCAGACATACATTAAGTATTTCGAGGATTGAAATCTGAGTCTGACACAGAAATTGGGCGAAAGAGGGCGTTTTGCAAAGATCTCACGATTTCATCATATAAGAGAAAGGATGTAAAAAAAATGAAACTCGAAAACTCTCAAAACCTTTTCAATAGAGCGATAGAGAAAATTCCCGGTGGGGTGAACAGCCCCGTGCGTGCATGTAAATCGGTTGGATCTAATCCGGTTTTTATCGACCGGGCAATTGGCTGCCTTCTATTTGATGCGGACGGGAACCGCTATATCGATTATGTCGGATCGTGGGGGCCCATGATACTCGGTCACAGACATTCTGCGGTAATTGAAACGATTGAGAACGTTTTGAACCGGGGTACCAGTTTCGGTGCACCCACGGATTTAGAACTTGAGCTTGCGGAAATCGTCATAGAAGCAGTCCCTTCCATTGAGATGGTTCGGATGGTAAATTCAGGCACCGAAGCCACCATGAGTGCTATTCGCCTGGCCCGTGGCGTCACCGGGAGGGATACCATTATTAAATTTGACGGGTGCTACCA
>JABMQM010000350.1 GCA_013203195.1 Desulfobacteraceae bacterium
GGTGTAACCTTTTGCGAGTCCTTTTCGTCTAATAGTTGATGAATTCGTAAAAAGGAAAATATTCACTTTTTACGATACCATCATAGTTGACTGAAACAAAAAGGAGGTAAAAAGAAATGGATGAGAGGACAAAAATGTTGATTTCCTTAGGGGCGGCCACGGCCGCAAATTGTATTCCCTGTTTTGAGTATTTATTTGAAAAAAGCCGGGAGGTGAACCTGACAGATGAAGAAATTCAGGAAGCTGTTGATATCGCCGGCAAAGTTAAAAACGGGGCTCAGGTCGCCATGAAAAACTTTATTGGTGATATCATGGGTGACAGTAGGCAGCATCAACACCCCTGTGAAGAAGCATCGTCCTCTTCGTGTTGCGGTTAAACCTTCAAAGGTGCAAAAATGGAATTTATGGAAATTTACGACCAATACTATTCACGGGTCAGAAAATTTATCCTGGCTATTGTCAAGGACGAATGGGCGGCAGATGACCTGATCCAGGAAACGTTTGTAAGAATTCGCAAGAATATGGATACGATCAGGGATCCATCCAAAACGTCATCCTGGATTTACCGCATGGCCTACAATCTCTGCCAGGACCATTTTCGAAGTTTGAAAAAATCCGCTTTGAACGGACGCGAAATTCGGCAAAAGCCGCCGACTCTGCAGGAAATCTTTATTGAAAAAGAACTCGAACAACGGCAAATGGGGGCTTGTGTTCAAGACCAAATGGATTTTCTCCCGGAATCTTTGCGTACGGTTCTGGTTCTTTATGACGTCATGGACTTCAGCCAAAAAGAGATTGCTGAAATTCTCGATATCACGGTTGAGAATGTCAAAGTGAGGCTACATCGCGCCCGAAAAAAATTTAAAGCCATTCTTAAAGAACAATGTACCTTTGAACACGATGAGAGAAATGTACTCACATGTGACCCTAAAGACTCGATCAAAAATAACTCCACATTTTAATTAATTATCTTTCTCTGTGGTCTCTGTGGGCTCTGCCTGCCCAATGGAATTAAGTTTTGGTTGTTATTCCATCGGGGTGAGAGATATAAAAAAAACTTTTAGGGTCAATATCAAGCCACCCTTTTTTGGGGTGGTAATTCGCTCAACCGGCGTTGTCGCGGCTTTTGATGTTATTGATGATTTGGGTTGATGAAACATTTTCGGTAACAGGTACCAGGACAACCTGGCCGCCTAACTGCTTTACAAGCTCACCCCCCATAACTTTTTCAGAAGTATAGTTGCTACCCTTTGTCAGTACATCCGGGTGGATAATTTTAATCAGCGACTCCAGTTCTTTGGAAGAAAACAGAACAACATAGTCAACCGTATCCAGAGCGCTGATAATACGGACACGCTCCTTGGCTCTGATCACAGGTCGCTCCGGTCCTTTGAGAGCTTTGACCGAATTATCGTCATCAATGGCAACGATAAGCACGTCACCAAGCTGTTTTGAGGCCGAGAAAAGTAAAATATGACCAGTATGCAGCAGATCAAAGCAGCCGTTTGTCAGCACCAGCCGCTTGCCTTGTCTCTTTAGTTCTTGAACCAAGGCCGGAAGATCGGACAGTTGCTTTTGCTTGAAAATGGTGCTGTCTCGAGTTGGTAGCAGAGCAGCGGTGAGTTCTTGTCTTGAAATCGTTGCCGTGCCGACTTTTCCAACTACTAATCCGGCAGCGGTATTGGCAAGGGTCATGGATTCTTCAAATGATTTTCCTGCAGCGATTCCCAGGCCAAGTAGGGCCAGAACGGTATCACCGGCTCCGGAGACGTCATATACCTGGCGGGCTTCAGCATTGATTTTGCATGGAGCTTTATTCTGCTGGAAAAGAACCATACCGTCCTTGCCACATGTTATCAGGAGTTTATTGATATCGAAGGTTTCAAGAATTTTGCGGCCGGATTCAGAAAGAGTTGATTCATCAACAATTTCAATGCCTGAGGCTTGAGCTGCTTCTTTTTTATTGGGGGTCAGCAGAGATACGCCTGAATATTTTGAAAAGTCGAGCCCTTTAGGATCAGCAATTGTAATCTTATTATGTTTGCGAGCGGCGGCGATCAATCTTGACATCAAGGTATTTGTAACCACGCCTTTGCCGTAATCGGAAATCAATATCACATCAACGTCGGGGACTTTGTTTTCTATATAACCTGCCAGCTTATCGTGAGTTTCATCAGATATAGCTTTTTTTGTTTCCCTGTCGATCCTGAGGACTTGCTGGTTGGCTGCTATAATTCTTGTTTTCATCGTGGTAGGCCGGTCAGGTTCCTTGACAATAC
>JABMQM010000351.1 GCA_013203195.1 Desulfobacteraceae bacterium
ACTTTTTACACAACCATTATAATGCGGCTATAATATCACAAAAGGATTAAAAATCAAATTCGTTAGAAAGAACAGAAGCTTTTGTAATAATATTAATTGTTTTGCTGAACGACCGCTGATCGCTTGCGATGGTAGCTTTTGGCAATAAGTCTGTTCTTTCTAACGAATTTGATTTTTAATCCTTTTGTGATATTATAGCCGCATTATAATGGTTGTGTAAAAAGTAAACGGACCTTAATACTTCGGGACACTAAAATGAATTTTATCAAAAAAATTTTGCCGGCCATACTATTATTTCTGCTCCTGGGATCTTATCCTCTGCCAGCCCGGAGTAAAGCCGTTAAGATTAAAATTGGTGCAGGAAAAGCAGTGGTTACACTGCTTGAAGGTGATGCTTTACTATTCAAAAAAGGGGTGGCAAAACCCAAAACTTTATCCAAGCAGAGTCTGTTGGCCCAAGGGGATCGTGTCACCACCGGCACTAAATCCAGAGTTGAAATAAAATTGCCGGATAAGAGTTTTATCCGTTTTGACGAAAAGACCACGTTTGTGCTTGAATCTGTCGCTTATGATCAAAAAAACCAAAATAAGGATGTTAATATTAACATTATCCTGGGCAAGACCTGGGCCAAAGTCCCTAAGTTTTCCGGTTCAAAAGGGCGTTTTGCAATTACTACCAAGACATCGGTTGCCGGAGTGCGCGGTACCGATTTCAGGATGAATGTAAACAAGGACAATTCGGCTGTACTAAAAGTTTACGATGGAGAGGTTGTTGTAAGCAAACGCAAGGATACTATAGTAGAAAAAACAAAAGCAACGCTCGAAAAACCGGCACCGGTTGCAGGACCTCAGCCGGTAGCGGGCCCCCATCCTGTGTCCATGGAAGAGTGGACCTATATTGTTAAGTCCTTGCAGCAGATTAACATCCGGCCGGACGGCACAGCTGCAAAACCGTTCAGATTTGACATCGCCAGGGATCTGAACGACTGGGTTCGATGGAACCGGATGCGGAATGAGTTAATACAGCAATAATCGAGACCGAGACCTTTGACTATCTATTCAGAAGAATCTGCTTTATTTGAAGTATTAGATCTGAAATACCTTAAAAACAGCGGTGTTCCTTGAACATACGGGATGAGGAGGTAATTTTTATGAGTCAAGAAATGGAATGCATGTGCCAGCAATGCGGCATGTCGTCCCATATAGCCGAAGGTGACATTGTTCTGGAGGATCCGGCCAACGTTGAATTGAAGCTGCTAAGCAAGTTGTTGGTCTGTCAAAATTGTGGCGGCCAACTTGTGTTGGTGGGCAAGGCCGGAGACGAGCCTCATTACCGGCTCAAGTAGGGTAAAACCAAAGACTAGAAAAAGTTGGTCTGATAAAAATGGAAGATATCCGCTTCTTCATCTTCATGCAGCATCCTGAGCGGTGCGACCTCCATTTTGCAGCGGTAGTTCGGTGATGTGCCGTACAGGCGGCAGATCAGCGGCCTGGCAGGATAGATCGAGCAACCGGTTTCATTTAAGTACGGGCAGGTGTTTCCAATAGCTGCACCGAGCTGCATTGAGTTTTTCCGCAAAAACGCTTTAACACGTTCATCCTCAACCTGTGTCCTGGACGGCACTCCAAAATTCTTGCAGCATTCATAACATCCTTTAGTACAGATAAAATCCGGAATTAAATCGTAAAGATCCTCAATGTCCATTAACGTTTCCTGGTTGCCGCCGGCCTTATTTTTTTGTCCGGCAATTTATTTTTATTTCTTATAATATTTGTTGTAAGTATGTTATTAGGAATCCGGGTTAGGATCAGTTAAATCCACAAAGCAATGGGCCAGAATTCAATAAAAATGTCAACTAAAAATGAAAGGCTAATTAATTAAGCGTGGATACAAGCGGCAAACATTCTGGATTGTTGGATAAAATTGTTCTCATCTCCGCCCCCTGGCCTCTTTTTAACCGCCCTTCAATTCAAATCGGTACGCTGAAGTCCTATCTTAAATCACAGTTTCCGGACTTGCAGGTCGATGCCCATCACGTTTATTTGAAGATCGCTGCAACCATTGGTTATCAAATTTATCAGGCCGTCTCTCAGCGCACATGGCTGGCGGAAACCGTTTACGGCGCCCTCTTATACCCGGAACGTCTCGAATCCATAAAAAAGGTTTTTCAGCAGCAGGCTGCCCGCCAATCCTCATTGCGCAAAGTCGCCTTTGAGAAACTCATCGCTCAGGTCGAGACAGTCTCAAAAACCTTTATCAACAGCACCAACTGGGGAGAATACGGGTTTGCAGGTTTTTCAATATGTACTTGCCAGCTCACCGCTTCCCTCTACTTTATCAAACAGATGAAAAAACGGTTTCCGCATCTGACAATCGTGGTCGGCGGCTCTATGTTCGCCGGAGAATCGATCGAAAATATTTTTGAGATGTTCCCCGAAATAGATTTTGTCATCAACGGTGAAGGCGAAATACCCCTGGGCCGCCTGGTTCAACATTTAAACCACTCCCGGCACATGCAGGACATACCGCCTGTCCCGGGGATCGTCACCGCCAAATCCGCGCAAGAAAATATACCGGTGACGTTCAACCAGATGGAGGATTTGACCGCTCTTAAATGCCCGGATTATGATGACTATTTTGAACTGCTTGAATCTTTGGGTCCGCAAAAAACCTTTTTTCCAACCCTGCCCGTGGAACTGTCGAGAGGCTGCGGGTGGCGCAATTCACACACCGCCGCCGGCTTTACCGGATGTGCCTTTTGCAATCTTAACCTGCAGTGGGATGGATACCGCTCAAAAAGCGCTTCAGAGGCGGTTTCTGATATCGACAAGCTGGTTAGTAAGTACAAAACCCTCTCAGTGGCTTTTATGGATAACATGCTGCCGTTGAAAAACTCGGGTGAAATTTTTACGCGGGTCAGCAGGCTGGGAAAAGATTTGCACCTGTTCGGAGAGATCCGGGCTTCTACACCAAAGCGCCTTTTAGAGGCCGTGCGGGCAACAGGGACAGTGGAGGTCCAAATCGGTATCGAGGCTCTCAGCACACGGCTTTTAAAGCGGCTCAACAAGGGTACTACAGCCATTGAGAATCTCGAGGTCATGAAACACTGTGAAACCCTGGGTATTGTCAATACATCGAATCTGATACTCTGTTTTCCCGGCAGCAACGACGAAGATGTGGCCGCGACGCTGCGGTGCCTGGACTTTGCGCTGCCCTTTCGCCCGTTAAAGCCCGTGCAATTCTGGCTCGGCCTCGGGAGCCCGGTGTGGCGAGATCCTAAAGCGTTCGGACTTAAAGCGGTCTTCAACCATCCCAATTATGCCGCCATATTCGGACCGGCAATCAACAGGGCCATGCAGTTTACCATTCAAGCTTATCGTGGTGACCTCGTGCGTCAAAAAAAACTTTGGCAGCCGGTTAAAAAAAAGCTCGAAAACTGGAAAGAAGCGTATGCCGAATTGCACCAAAATCCTGCATCCGGGCATATTCTCAGCTATCGAGACGGTCGGCAGTTTTTGATAATCCGCCAGAAACGGATCGGGGCCGAAAACTTAACCCACCGCCTGGAGGAAACGTCCAGGGCCATTTATCTTTTCTGTGAGCACCACCGCTCCATTAAAAGTATAAAAGGTCGTTTCCCAGGAATACCGCAGGATAAAATCTTGCAGTTTTTAGAAATGATGGTAACAAAGAGGTTGATGTTTACAGAGAATGACAAATATCTTAGTCTGGCTATACCGGCTTGTAGATCGCCAAATACTAAACACCAAAGACTGTAACAGCTCGGCCACTAAGGCACAAAGACACAAAAAAAGAGTATGGATTATAAAG
>JABMQM010000352.1 GCA_013203195.1 Desulfobacteraceae bacterium
ATACCCGACATTTACGTTGGCAAGATACAAGGATTTCCATTTGAGAAAATCAAGAGCCAGTTTGCGGTCGACGGATGCGAAACCGGTGATGGAAGCATCTCCCTGGTAACTAACGACCGGATCGCTCCCCGCTTTCTGAGAAAACTGAACCCGTCCGTTTGTATTGATATTTCCATCGTTTACGACGAGTTTAATCTTG
The DNA here is from genome assembly GCA_013203195.1 of Desulfobacteraceae bacterium. Lineage (GTDB taxonomy): Bacteria > Desulfobacterota > Desulfobacteria > Desulfobacterales > UBA11574 > Desulfatibia_A. The sequence continues at coordinate 200 of JABMQM010000352.1, forward strand.
TCGGTGAAATACGGCTGCAAAGACCTGATGTCAAGCCCGCTGACATTCACGGCTAGGTTGGCGGAAACCGGATCAACGGCCACCGATCCCTTGACGGATACATTTCCTTTTTTATTCCAGCGCAAGGAGATAGAAACCTGACCTTTGCCGTTGGGCTTGGTCGTAAGATCTTTACCCTCGATCTTGGCATGGTCCAAAAGAATATTAACCGGCTCAGCGAGGGTCAAATCTTGAACCTGAATCGTGTGATCCTCGAAAACAAAGCTTTTAAGATTCACATGCCAGGGTGCCGGGGCTGGTACTGCTGTTTGTTGGGGGGGGGCTGAATGGGCTTTAAGCGCCTTGACCGCTATGAGCCGGTCTAAGCTCAGCGATCCGTCGGCAAAACGTTTGCATAAAAGATAGCCCTTAGAGCTTGACAGGCTGCCGATCGTAATTTCTTGCTTGAAGACATCGACATCGGTATCGGTGATAGCAAGACTGGGAATGGCGAATAATTTTTCCCGGTCTTTTTTGGTGTGCGCTTTAAGCGAAGCAACAGAGACAGATGCCCGGGAAAGCCTAATGCCTATGGAGGGATCGTCCCAGGCATAATGGAAGCCGGTTTGAATACCGATTGTTCCATCGGCGATTTCAAAATCGATCAGGTCTCGATAGTAAGGGGCGTATTTTTTCAACAAAACGTTTTGCAGTGACAGGGTACCTTCAGAACGAAGAGGAAACAGTGACAAGGTGCCTTTACAATCGATCAACTCTTTTTCCGGCGTTTTTACGGAAAGTTTATAAACGGCTTTGCTGCCGGCTTGATTGCTCACATTTTTTAAGGTGATATTCAAAGATTCAAGGACAGTCTCAAAAGGAACAGAAGGCAAATTGTCAATTAAGGCCATCCGGCCGGACTCAACCAGCAGATTTTCGATAAAGAAATTCGGAATCGGTGGTGCTTGCGGTTCTGCGTCAGGCGAGGTTTCCGGTGCCTTAATGCCTGCCAGATCAGAGAAATTAAAGGTACCATCCGGCTTGCGGGCAAGCCGTAAAAAAGGTTTTGCAATGCGGACATTTTTTACGATCAATGCTTTTTTAAACAAAGAAGCAATTTGAAGATCAACGAAAAAATCGTCAAGCGACATAAATGTTTTATCGCTCCGGTCAGTGACGGTTATACCCTTCAAGTGCATCGTGAGATAATATGGATTCACTTCTACTTTGCTGATACTGACTTGTCTGTTCAAGGCGTTGGAAAGCTTTTCAGGCAGAATTGATTTAACAATATAAGGGAGGCCGACAAACCCGAAAACAGTGTAAAGAATTGTCACGGCAAGGATAGCTATGAATATTTTAACGACTTTCGGTTGCAGACGGGCGGCATTTTTATTGTTTTGCATAAGGACTAATCTTGTTAGTAATCCGGATTAGGCATTTTTTTTTGCCTGTATGTTCACGCTTTACAATTTTGCCGGTAACTGATATTTTTTCTATACAGCTAGTTTAAAAAGGTGTTATCACTAGTATAACTTACTCCAAAATAATTCAAGCATTAAAATTTGTCCCCGCCGTTTGCGGGATGCAAAACAAAGGAGAAAAGATATCAAACAAGGATGTGGCGCTGGAAAAGACAGGTTAGGGGTTGAACTGACGTCACCTGCCCCAATCCGCTGCCAAATGCAATATGAGACTGATACTAAGGGACTCACAAATCCCGCCATTACTTTTCTCAAAGAGAATGGTCATACTTCCATTGTCACTTTGGGGTGCGGGCAACAGGTCAACCGGATTGATAATCATCTGCGTCTGATGGCCGGATTGAACCTAAACTATTATGTGGGTATTGACTGTAATCCCTACATCGAAATGCTTTCAGAGAATCTGTTTATGGACCCGGATAACATGACGGCTCTTCTTACCCAATATTATCGTGGCAGTCCCGGAAGGTTCCGGAAGGCGGTGAATCTCTTTCCCGGCACTTTTGTGGAAGAGCTCACAGGAGTGCATTGCGCCGTAGTGGTCTGTCAGCGGGTCTACCCCGGTTTCTTCTGGGAGGACCTGATCATATCCATGAATCCAAAACTGGTGCTCCAGGAGGACCTGCACGGCTGTGAACGCCAGAAGCTCCGGGGAAAACATTATGTCCGGAACTGGTCAAAAATACGCCACTTTAATCTAAAACCTTTTCGTCCCTGGCCTATTTTCCCTGGCGAAAAGAATCTGATACTATGGCGCCGTCGAGATTTTGGGGAGAAACAAGAAGAAAGTGGCAAATTTAGATGGTTGAAACGCCTGTGTGAATCTTTCATCGGTTAAAAGAACCTAAATTCCTTAACGGAGAATGAATATGGCGGTTTTTAAAAATTAGCGCTGTTGGCCTTGACAGGGTAATTAGGCTGCTTAAGCTTAAGATTGTCTTTAGTTGACGATTGAAAGCAAAAGCCAATACTGCCATGAAAGACAATCAAAAAAGATGCTTGTCGGAAGAGCAAAAATGCCTGTCTTGTGGTGCAGGGCAGGATAGCCTCCGCCTCCTGAACCCTAAGGGGGAGGAAAGAGGCGGAGTACGTAACTTTTCTTACCGATGTGTAAAATGTAAACAATACTTTAAAGAGTATTGGATAAATGGAAAGCTGAAAATGGTGGGGGCTGCCTGAAGCGGCCCGCAGCTCGGTTCAGTTGAACCCGACAGATAAAAAAATCCGATCTGCAAAGCTGTGGAATTAGGTAGAAGCACATAATAATGTGCATTTATCCTGGCAACAAATATGTCACGAAAAGTAATGATTATGTTTGGAATGACTATCGGCTCCTTTGCAGGAGGGTCTTTACCTGGTTTACTGGGAGCTGGTGGGTTTTCACTGGCCTCGCTGCTTGGAAGCGGTGCTGGTGGAATACTTGGCATATGGATAGCATTTCAGCTTACCCGATAGATTTCCGGGACCTTGGGGACGTCTATCCTGATTAA
>JABMQM010000353.1 GCA_013203195.1 Desulfobacteraceae bacterium
TCGCATATAAAGCAATGTCTCAACCTGTGCAAGCCTGTATCTATTTTAAGAAAAATTATTCTTCCGCGTCAGCGGACTTGGTTTTTCCTCTTTCAGCCGCCTGTCCCGCAATGCGGGAGAAAGGGGAAAAGAAAATCATGAAGATCCTGTTAATCCTGTCTAAATAAAAAAAATAAAATTGACAGAACACCTTAATTTTAGTTCACTTCAAACTTTAGGCACTTTTAACGGTCTTTGGCAAAGCCACATGTATCTTGCCAGACCCGGAAGACCAGGATTTATGGCAGGATATAAAATGGATGAGATCAAAAAAACCACCGGCAAGATAACCGGTATTCATGTCGAGACCATTGACCTTGACGAATCGTTTGTAGATTTTTCCGCCCGCTTTGCTGCCATGGCCGGTACAACTGTTCTTTTGAGCGGCGGCGACCTTGATTGTGCCCGATACCACATTCTGGGTGCCAAACCATGGCTGACATTCAGGGGACGCAACCGGAAGATGATAATCACTGCCGCGGATCAAACCGTTGAGGTCAACGCCGATCCTTTCGACACCTTGCGTTGGATCATTAACTCCTTTCGTCTGAATGATCTTGGATTGGATCCATCCGGTTTGCCGCAACCGCTTGCGGCCGGGCTTTTTGGTTATCTGTCTTACGACCTTAAAGATGTTCTGGAAAACCTTCCGCGCACATCCGTAGACGATCTGCGCCTTCCGCACATCTGTTTTTTTGCACCCTCGATTATCGTTGTTCACGACAAAAACACTGACAGCACCCGTCTCTGCATCTTAGAGCGCAACCTTGCCGGGCAAAGCAGCCTTGATGATGATCTAAATTTTTTTAAACAAACCCTGGCGGCAGAACCTTTGGCAAAAGGGAGTTTCAGCGGCGAGGCGGCCGGATTTAAGTCTAATTTTAAAAAACCCAACTACCTTTCTGCCGTCGACACCATCAGGGAGTACATTGCAGCGGGTGACGTTTACCAGGTTAACATGTCCCAACGTTTTGAAATGGACTTTGAGGGGGATACCTTCAATCTTTTTGCAAAACTGTACGCTAACAATCCGGCTCCGTTTTTTGCTTATATCAATGCCGGCGACCATCAGCTTGTTTCTACATCACCTGAGCGGTTTTTACTGCAAACCGGTGACCGCATTGAAACCAGGCCCATTAAAGGTACCCGGCCCAGGGGCAAAACACCGGCCCAAGACGAACAGCTCGGCCGGGAGCTTACGCAAAGCAAAAAAGACGATGCCGAACTTTCCATGATCGTCGATCTGATGCGCAACGATATCGGCAAAGTCTGTAAGGCCGGATCTGTCCGGGTGGCGGAGCACAAACGCCTGGAAGCCTACCAGAACGTCTATCACCTGGTATCGATTGTCGAGGGCATGTTGGACCGGGACCGAGATGCGGTTGATCTTCTAAAGGCCACTTTCCCCGGGGGATCGATCACCGGCTGTCCCAAGATCAGAACCATGGAAATCATCGACGAGCTCGAGCCCCACAGGCGGCACATCTATACCGGCTCCATCGGTTACATCAGTTTTCACGACACCATGGACCTGTCCATCGCTATCCGTACCGCCACTATATACAATGACAAAATTATCTTTTCCGTGGGGGGCGGCATCGTTTTCGACTCCGACCCGCTGGACGAATATGAAGAAACCATCCATAAAGGTAGAACGTTGATGGAGGTTTTTATGGGCAAAGAAAAAAAATCTTCAAAGAAAAGCTATGCATGGATCAATGGCTCCCTGGAACCGCAGGAGCAGGCCGTTATCCCCATAGCAGATCTGGGCTTGCAGTACGGTTACGGGTTTTTTGAAACCATCAGAGTGGACAACGGCAATCCCAAGCATTTGGATGCACACCTTGACCGTTTTTATCAAACCTGGCAGCACCTTTTTGCAGAAGAACCGCCGGACCTGACCTGGCATGAAATTATCCACCAGGTCGTTGAAAAAAACGGCCTGCTCAACACCATAGCAGCCATAAAAATTATGGTCACCATGGGAGACCGCCAAGCTCCTCCCTATAACCACACGCTTATAGTAACCGCCAGACCATACACGCACCGCCTTACAGATAAACAAGAACCGGGCTTAAACCTGGCCTTATATCCGCATCCGCGCCAGACCCCCCTGGCCGATCATAAAACGCTCAATCATCTTTATTATTTTCTGGCCGGCAAATGGGCCAAGGACCAAAATGCCGGCGAAGCCTTGATCCTAAATCCGGACAACACTGTTTCCGAAACCAACACGGCCAATATCCTGCTGATCAACGATAAAACCGTAATAAGGCCGACCTCCTTGCACGTTCTGCCGGGCATTATGGAAGCCGTTGTATGCAAGCTGCTTTCCGTGTGGGACTACAAGGTGGAACAGAGAGCCGTGAAACCGGACGATTTTTTTGCTGTTGATGAAGTGTTGGTTACTAACTCCTTAATGGGGACTGTACCGGTTTTGAGTCTGGACGGCAAAAAAATGCCCATACCTTCTGACCTGTGGCAGAAGATCAATGATGAAGTTTTATAAATAACAATTCTCATTTAATCGGCGACTTCGTAATGTTGAAGCAATACAGCCAAATTTTTCGGCATTTATCTTTTTAAACCGAACCTCCGATAGACCGGACCGCTCCCCACCCTTGAGGGCGGGGAGTTTCACTAATAAAATAAATGTGTTATTCCCATTTGATTGTTTTGGGGTGAGGGATTCTTAGGCATGGAGAGACAATCCATAGTACACGGGACGGATCCGTTTGCCAAAACCGTCCTGAATTCTTTATCTGCCCACATCGCCATTCTTGATCAACACGGTGTCATTTTGGAGACCAACAGGGCTTGGAGAAATTATGCCGCCAGAAACCAGATGCAAGGAGACCATGACTCCATCGGTGTCAATTATTTGGCCCTCTGTGAAGCGACAACCGGCAATGAAGAATCCCAAGCCCGGCAGGTGGCTGCCGGGCTTCGATCAGTAATACAGGGGGACATCAATGAGTTTTTATTTGATTATCCCTGCCACTCGCCGGATGGAAAACACTGGTATTACATGCGCGCTATTCGCATGGCCTATGACGGACCCGTCCGGGTGGTGGTCAGCCATGAAGAGATAACGGCGTTAAAATTGGCTGAGGAGTCCTTGAAGAAAAGAGAACAGGAGTTGGAAGACCAGACGCAAAATTTAGAGGAAGCCAATATCGCTTTGAAGGTGTTATTAAAACAAAGAGAAACAGACAAGCCAATTTGAGGGCCTACCTGCTGTCGCTTGCTTAACCCCAATAGATGAAAACCGTCCATAACTCTAACTGATACCTGGGTTGAGCTATTTTTTGCGAATCCTTGATGCGCAAGAGATTGGTGCAGATCGAGTAAAAAACCGCTCAATTCAGGTGATAGTATTTGCCCCCCAATAAACTCATATTTATTCCTTATTGAGCGGATCGTTTTAAGTCTTATCTTTATTTTAAATAAAGCGATTGTTTTAATAATTTGGAAACCTGTTCCATCAGAAACGTGACCGGCCGCAACACGCAAGTATTATCCGGAAAATAACCATTCGGAGCCTATCTTTGCTGTGTGGGGCCGAAACTTTAAAATTAAACCTGAACAAAAATTAAAACCATTGATTTGCTGATTCAGCAACAAGGAGGATACCATGGACGTAAAAGATTGTTGCCAAGGACTAGAACAAGAACTTACCATCTGGAAGGCCAGGCTTTTTGATCTGCATCGCAAGATCGACCATTTACCTTCCGCTGGCAAAGAAAGAATGCTTCCAAATGTAGAAGGCATTCACATGCTCGTTTTTGAGATGAGCGACAGGGTCGATGCGCTACGCACCGAGTGCCCCTCGGAATGGGGAACCGAGAAAAAAGAAATCGATGATGCCTATGGTGCCGTCGGTGTCAAATATCAAGATGCCCTGCACTATATAGGGGCGGGGAACTTCGGCGGGTAATGCATTGAAAGACGCTGGTTTTAACTGTAAACTTCAATGGATTGCGTCAGCGGTCTAACGGCCGCTGGCGCATTTATCTGAATGCGTTTTGCATTTTTTTCTAAAATGAAATTAGTGTCTGCAGAAAAAGAAGGGGGTTAAATGCACTCAAAATCTGTTTTGGTTACCGGCGCTACCGTTTACGTGGGTGGACGCTTGGTGCCCAGGCTGCTCGAAGCTGGTTGGCGTGTCAGGGCTATGGGAAGATCTTTTGAAAAGCTGGCTTGCCGACCGTGGGCCCATCATGCAAACGTTGAACTGGTCCAGGCAGATATGCTCGATCCGGAGTCTTTGGAACGGGCCGTTGAGGGCTGCGGATCGGTATTTTATCTGGTACACTCCATGATTGCCAAACACAAAAGGTTTGTTGATGCTGACCGGCATTCTGCCCGGAATATGGCAGATGCGGCTGCACGCGCAGGAGCAGGGCGGATTATCTATCTGAGCGGACTGGGGAAATCCAGCCATGAATCTATTAGCAAACACTTGCGATCACGACATGAAGTTGGCAAGATTCTTAAAGCCGGTCCAGTCCCCGTGACCGTCCTGCAAGCAGCCATGATTCTCGGCTCCGGCAGCGCTTCCTTTGAAATTCTGCGCTATCTGGTTGAACGCTTGCCACTCATGATTACACCGCGCTGGGTCCATACGCCTTCCCAGCCGATTGCCATCGGAAATGTTTTAGGGTATCTGATCTGTTGCCTCGAACAAGACGAAACTGTCGGCCAGACTTACGATATTGGCGGTCCGGAGATTCTCTCCTACAAAGATCTGATTGACATATTTGCCGCAGAGGCCCAATTGCCCAAACGGCGTGTTTTTCCGGTACCGGTGCTGACGCCGCATCTCAGCTCGTTGTGGATACACCTGATAACACCGGTACCGTCAGCGATTGCCGTGCCGCTCACCGAAGGCCTCGGTGTTCCGACAACGTGCCGTGAAGATCGCATACGCTCTGTTATACCCCAGCAGCTGGCTAGCTGCCGGGAAACCATCCGGCTGGCACTAGATCGGATTCGCCAGGAGCAGGTGGAAACCTGTTGGACCGATGCCGGCGCTTTGCACCCGCCGGAGTGGGCTCATTGCGGTGATGCCGACTATGCCGGCGGCACGGTCCTGGAGTGTGGGTACCGGGTTCGTATCGGGGCGACCGCTGAAGAGGTTTGGAAGCCTGTCGTCAAAATCGGTGGAAAAACCGGCTACTATTTTGGGAACTACATCTGGCGGCTGCGGGGAATTCTGGATCGCCTGGTCGGCGGCGTCGGGCTGCGGCGGGGACGGCGCCATGCATCGCAGTTGCTGGTGGGAGACGCACTTGATTTCTGGCGCGTTCTGGAGGTTGATGCTTCTCGCAGGTTGCTGTTGCTGGCGGAAATGAAAACCCCGGGCGAAGCTCTGCTGGACATTAAGATTGAGCCTGTCGGCGATAATACAACCGAACTTAAACTTCATTCGCGATTTTTGCCCAAAGGATTGGGCGGAATTCTATACTGGTATACGCTATATCCTTTGCACCAGTGGGTTTTTAGGGATATGCTGAAAGCTATCGCTAAAAGTATCGGCAAGGCGGTGCTGTCAGAACCACAACGCTTTACACCAAAGCTCCCTGACGCCTGTAAATTGCGCGATAAAAATTTGACGACAGACCAATGAGATCTTAATGTTCAAATAATACATTGAACAATACATAAAGCCATATTTAGGAGGTTCTTATGGAACTAAAAGATTATTTTGAAAACAACAAAGGTTTTGGCGTGCTGTCTACATCGGACGGCAAGGGCAATGTCAATGCAGCCGTCTACGCCAGACCCCATGTTATGGAGGACGGTTTGCTGGCATTTGTTATGCGAGATCGGCAATCGTATCAAAACATCCAGTCAAACCCCCACGCCACCTATTTGTTCCGGGAAGACGGTCCGGGATATAAAGGGGTTAGGCTTTACTTAACCAAGACCCGTGAGGAAAACGATCCCGATCTGATTTCTGCGCTTAGCCGCAGAAAATATCCCCCCGATCAGGACGCTAGCGCATCCAGCTTTCTGGTTTATTTCAAACTGGAAAAGACGCGTCCGCTGATCGGTGGGTAAGCATCACCGGTTTGAAATCCTGGGAAGGGTTCCATTGGAAAACCATATTAAAATCGGAATCAGCGCCTGCCTTTTGGGCCATAAGGTTCGCTGGAACGGCGGACACACAAGAGACCCTTACCTCATCGATACGCTGGGTATGTACGTGGAATATGTACCGGTATGCCCCGAGGTAGAATGCGGGTTGGGGGTTCCCAGAGAAACCCTGCGGCTCGTGGGTGATCCGGACAATCCGCTCCTGGTCACCTCAAAGACAAACATTGACCACACCCGGCAGATGACTCAATGGGCCTTAAAAAGGGTCAAAGAGCTTGAAAAGGAAAATCTGTGCGGGTTTGTTTTTAAAAAAAATTCTCCCAGCAGCGGCTTGTACAGAGTCCCTGTCAAAAATTTCAAAGGCATGCCCCAGAAAAAAGGCCGCGGTGTTTTTGCGCAAATATTTACAGAACACTTCCCGTTGATCCCGGTGGAGGAAGAGGGCCGGCTGCATGATCCCAAACTTCGAGAAATGTTCATCGAGCAAATTTTCACCTTGAAACGGTGGCGCGAAACCCTTTCCAAAACAAAGCGTATGGGGAACCTGGTGGATTTTCACACCCGGCACAAACTGCTGGTCATGTCCCACAGCCCCAACCACGCCCGGATGATGGGGAAACTGGTTGCCAACGGAAAACACTCTTCCATCAACGAGTTGTATCAATCATATGAAACCCTGCTGATGGAGTCGCTGCGTCTGAAAACCACGTTGCAAAAAAACATCAACGTTCTCCAGCATATCATGGGGTATTTCAAAAAGCAGTTGTCCCCGGACGAAAAGCAAGAGCTGCTTGAAATCATAGAGCAATATAGAAGTGAGCATGTCCCCTTGATCGTTCCGAGCACCCTTTTAAATCACTATGTGCGCAAGTACCAACAACCGTATTTGCAGCAGCAATTCTATCTGAATCCGCATCCCGTTGCCCTTAAGTTGCGCAATCATGCCTGACACAACTTTTTCATGAAAAAGTTGTGTTGGTGGAGAAAAACACACGTCCTAATTGCAGGAGAAATTTTCCATGCTTCGTTTTGGTTTGTGCTGTATTTTTCAAAAAGAGCCCATAAAGTTTCGTCGCACGACTGCCAAATATCTTCAGGCGTTTTCCCGGAATCAACAGCTTGAGCACCTTGCCGCAATATGCCGGCACAATGCCGAAGCACTGCAAAAAGCCCTTCGATATTGCCGGGATAACGAAATTAAGGATTTTAGAATCAACAGCCAGATACTGCCCTTAAAAACCCATCCCGCAGTAGGGTATCGAATTCAAGATCTAAGCGCCCATGAGCAAATCACACGTACTTTCAAACACGGCGGCAAATTCTGCCGGGACCACGACATGAGAACGACGTTTCACCCGGACCAGTTTATCTTGCTCTCGTCACCTCGAAGTGAAGTGGTTCATCGCTCTGTCGCCGATTTGATTTACCAGGCAGAAGTCGCTCAGTGGGTAAATGCAGATGTTATTATCATCCACGGAGGAGGTGCCTATGGGGATAAAGCCGAATCGCTGCGTCGCCTTCGAAGAAGAATCGAACAACTGCCTGATGCCGTGCGTTCGCGATTAGCCCTGGAAAACGATGACCGCATATACACTCCCGAGGATTTGCTGCCTGTTTGCAGAGACATGGGCATCCCGCTGGTATATGACGTCCACCATCACCGGTGTTTGCCCGATGGCAGCAGCGTAGAGGCAACCACGGAACTGGCCATAGCCACCTGGAACCGCGAGCCGCTGTTTCACATATCGAGCCCCAAGCACGGCTGGGAATACGGCAACTTCAGGAGCCACCATAACTTCATTGATATCGCTGATTTCCCGCAATGCTGGCAACAACTGCAAACAGACATAACCATTGAAGTAGAAGCCAAGGAACTGGCGGTGTTGAAACTGATCAACGATTTATAGCCGAAGCACAGGGCTGCTCCAATATGCTTGTCGGACAGCCAAGAGATGATAGCCTTAACGATTTTTAACCGGATGAATACATTGAGCATATCGAGTCCCGCTTAAGCGGGATGAGTCTGACCCCGGAGGAATAGGCCCGCCCGGTGGAATCCTCCGAAGGAGGTCCGCAAGGCGGAATTCCATTGGGCAAGCATTCCACAGGGCAGGCACAGAAATTGGACAAAGGTCTCATAATATACAAATTATTTTACGCCATACCCAGCATCCAACCAAGCGTCTTTCCCCCCTTGCAGATTGTAAATCTCTTTATAGCCTGATTCGAATAATGTTTTGGCCGCAGCATTGCCCATGGGGCCGCTTTTACAATATAGATAGATAGGCGTCCGCTTATCTTTGGGGAATTTATCCAGCTTTTTTTTAATTTGATGAAACGGCACAAACAGATCTGTTCCCTTAATATGGCGCTGTTCCGGTACATGAACGTCAACTAAAAACACATCTTGCTTCTGCATTATCTGATGTAACTCTGTTGGTGTAAGCATTGTAAGTTTATCCGGCTGCGCAAACAGACATGCTGATAGAAGTATAGCAATCAAAAGAGCTAATAAAGAATTCTTCATGAGAAATACGGGTTAGATTTCGTTGATGTGCTTTACAAGATGCCCTAACTCGGGAAAGATAAGAGCCTGGCAGGCCAGCTTGCAGGCTTGCAGGCTGCCGGGCATACAAAACAGGATGGTGTTTTCAAAAACTCCTGCCGTGGCGCGGGACAGCAGGGCGGCAGA
>JABMQM010000354.1 GCA_013203195.1 Desulfobacteraceae bacterium
AGATGGTGTTTCGTTTTTCCAATTTCCAAAGCTTACAGGGCTTGCCGATGTCCGTCATGGTATTTTTACAAGAAACGCCGGAGAAAGCATAGGTGTGTACCGTAGTTTGAATGTAAGTTTCGATGTCGGAGATGACAGTCGTAATGTTAAACAAAACCGGAAAATTATTTCACGATGTATAGAAGGAGGCGACCTTGTTTTCATCGATCAGGTTCACGGGACCCGAGTTCTGACTTTTAACAATGAGAGTGAAGTCGGTAATGCGGTTGCGGCAGATGATTTTTCTCAAGATTCACATGCATACATTAAGCATGGAAAGAATGGCGACAATGCATCTGGTTCCAGTGATAACCTTGTTGGTGATGCTATGGTGACGAACGTTCGCGGGAAATTTCTGGCGGTGCAAGTGGCCGATTGCCAATCCGTGCTTATGTATGAGCCTGTTCGGCAGGTGATCGCTAATGTTCACGCCGGGTGGCGCGGCAGCATTAAGAATATAGTCGGCCGTACAATAAAGACAATGGAACGAAAATTCGGCTGTTGTTCCCGGAATATTGTGGCGGGAATCAGTCCTTCGCTTGGATCGTGCTGTGCGCAGTTTGTTAACTATCAAAAAGAAATCCCTGCAATGTACTGGAAATACAAAGATGATAGAGATCATTTCGATTTCTGGTCCATAAGTCGCGACCAGCTTTGCGATGCAGGCGTCTTGATTGAAAACATAGATGTAAGTCAGGTTTGTACAAAGTGTGATACCGGCAATTTTTTTTCTTTTCGTGGAGAAAAAAACACCGGGAGATTTGCATCCGTTATCGGATTAACCGGGAACCAAGCAAGTTCCTAAAAAGATCCTGTAAACCGGAGTCAAATAACCTAACATACATAAGTTTAGCCGGTTGGCCCGTTAGCCCGTTGAGTCTGTAATAACTTCATTTTCCCCAAACGGGCAGACCGGCACACGGGCAAACGTTAACCATTTTCAAACTGTTAAGGCTAAAAAAAGGTTTTTGCCATAAAAAGCACAAATTTCAGAACTAAGGAACCAAAGATATGTTTCAGGAAAATGTTCAGATTCTGTGGAATAAAAAGATAGGGCCTTCATATTATTGCATTGGTTTAACCTGTCACGAGGGCTATGGCATGGCCAAACCCGGGCAGTTTATCATGCTGCGCCTTCCGGCAAAGACTGCCCCATTCCTGCGGCGCCCTTTTTCTATCCACAGGATTATAACCACCGACGACCGCGCAACGGGCATAGAACTGCTTTACAAGGTAGTCGGAGACGGAACTGACAAGCTTTCAAGATGCCGGCAAGGTGATAGTGCAGATATTCTGGGCCCGTTAGGCAATGGCTTCTCTGTTTTTGATAACTATCAACGTATCGCTATAGTTGCCGGCGGCATCGGGGTTGCTCCCATGCTTTTTTTGGCTATAGCTTTGCAAACAAAAGGTGTTGATCTTTCGAAATGTACCGTTTTCCTGGGTGGGAACTCGACGGATGATTTGCTGTGCAGGGATGATTTCAACCGCTTGGGAATTCGGACACATGTTACTACAGACGACGGCAGTGCAGGAGACCAGTGTTTTGTTACCCACCCGCTGGAGATGGCTCTGGAGAAGAACCGGGCGGATATTATTTACGCCTGCGGTCCAATGGAGATGCTTAAATGTGTTGTCGGGATAGCTGCAAAACACAAGATACCGTGCCAGATATCCATAGAAACAATTATGGCTTGCGGCATGGGGGCCTGCCTTGGGTGTGCCGTTGAAAAAAAAGACGATGCATCTATATATATGCATGCCTGTATGGATGGGCCTGTTTTTGAGGCCGACGCCCTAAAATTTAATTGACTTGTGCAAAATCATGTGTTAGACCCTCTCTTTCAAACGGCCCATTTGGGGCCTTTTCCTTGTCCTAAAAGGCGTTCTTTTGCATGAAAAAAGAGAGCTTGCGTACTCTCAAGGATCTGGCATATTACAGTAGTCTTGGATTGTCGGTGGTCCTTTCAATATTTATCGGGCTGGCTATAGGTATATACCTTGACCGCAAGGTATTTAATACAACACCATGGCTTACGTTGATTTTTCTTGGGCTTGGGATTGCAGCAGGATATAGAAATATTGGACTTGCAATAAAAAAAAGCAGAAAACTCTGAACAGGAAAGATATACTTTGGAGATTCAGCAGCGCATCTTGAAATTCGTTACCCGTGCAAATTGGATCTTGTTATTTGCTGCCAGTGTCCTCGGATTCGCCTTCCTGCCGCCTGATGTTGCGCGGGGGATTTTATTTGGGGGCCTGATCGTCACCATCAATTTCCACTTGCTGTCCCGCACCCTGAAAACGGCCCTCACTCCTCCTCATCTTTCCTCGTTGAGTTCTGTTTTGGCTAAATATTATCTTCGCTTTATTGTCAGCGGTTTCATTATATTTGTGCTTATATCCGGTCACTATGTTGATCCTTTAGGTCTGTTTATCGGTCTTTCGGTTGTGGTTGTTAGTATAACTATAGCAACCACGTGCGAATTAAAACATTACATTTTCAAGGAGGCAACTTAAGGTGGTACATCCATATCTTTTTTTTGTAAAACTGTTTGAAGCGATCGGCCTTGGACATTTTGCACATGCTTATCCCCATGTCATTTATTCTTGGGTGGTCATGATCATACTTATTGCTCTCAGTGCTTTAGCCGCCAAGAGCGTGACACTGATTCCTTCAAAAGCACAGAACGTATTTGAACTTCTCATTTCCGGAATGGAAGAATTTATGATTGAAATCACCGGAGAAGAAGGCCGGTGGCTTTTTCCCCTCATAGCTACGGTCTTTATTTATATTTTTGTAGCCAATTTGATCGGGCTCGTACCCGGATTTATGCCGCCGACTGCCAACCTGAACACAACTTTATCATGTGCTCTGGTTGTAGTTATTTTTACCCATGTTATCGGTATTAAATATCACGGCGCAGCGTATATAAAGCATTTTATGGGACCGGTATGGTGGATGATCCCCATTATATTTCCCATAGAACTCATCGGCCATGTGGCACGGGTTTTGTCACTGACATTTCGGTTGTTTGGCAACATGATGGGTCATGAACTGGTGTTAATGATCCTTTTCGGTCTGGCCGGTGCCTTTTTTGCTCCGCTGCCCATCATGGCC
>JABMQM010000355.1 GCA_013203195.1 Desulfobacteraceae bacterium
ATTTTGCTCTTCAGTTCACAGATATCGAAAAAAGCCAGCAAAAAATGCTGATCGATTTAATCTTTACCCACCAGCGAAATACTCTCCGAAAAAGGATGTCAAACCAATAGGTTCTGCCTGTTGCTTGCGGGCGCGCTGAATTCGTGACTTTTTACGAGATCATCAAACTTATAAATGGCATAACAAATATCTGCGTGAATTGAGCTATGCCGAACAGTCAAACCTATAACTCATTACAGGAATTCCTCGACCGGTTGCAGGAGAATTGTCTGCTCCTGGCACGGCATGGCGAAAGCGACTGGAATTCTATTGACCTTATTCAGGGACAGCAAGACAGACCGCTCAGCCCCGCCGGATACAAGCAAAGGAAAAACCTCTTCTTCCTGTTGCAGCCGGTTACTCTTGCCCGGATTTTTACGAGTACGCTTCAACGAACTATTCAGACCGCACAACCCATAAGTGAGGAAAAAAAAATACCCATAGAGAGAATGCCGGCGCTAAATGAGGCAAAACTTGGTGTTTTTGAAGGCGAAAACAAGACTTTTTTTTCTGATGATTTTTCTAAAAAGATGTATCAGTCATTTTTAGATGATGAAATAAACGTGATGCTTCCGGGAGGTGGAGAAAATCTCAAAATGGTTGATATGCGGATTGCGCAACCGGTTACCATGTTTCTGGATGCAGTCGCGAGTTCAGGCCATACGCTGGTTGTCGGACACCGTAACGTTAATAAAATGATTATGAGAAACCTTCTGGGGCTCTCCCTTGAGGAAGGATACCGGGTTGAACATAAGCATGATTGTCTGTATGTTTTTGCACCGAAAATACGGCAAATCTTTTTTACAAGAATTGGCAACCCTGGTACGACTATTGAAATTGAGCCGGGATATAAAAAAATCGATTGATATAGCCGAGTATCAAACAATAAAACAACATAATATCAATAAGCCATAGAAATTTTATTTAATTTGATGTGCTTAAGGAGATAGAAGTGTGAGGAATTGAAGAAAGGTGTTGCCAATGAGTTGACGGACAAAGACAAATAAATGACTATCAATCTCTATTACAACCCCAGGGCCTCCTTGATCTCATTTTCCTTATATCCTACGATAACTGTATTTCCAATAATAATTGTGGGGAAGGAGCATCTGGGATTGAATTTTTTAACATCTTCCAAAATGGCGGCTCTTTCTTCTCCTTCCAGCAGATCGACATCAACAAAGTCATAATGAACGGTGCATTCTGTGAGCAGCTTCTTGATAGCTTTACAATGGCTGCAAGTGCTGAGTGAATAAATTTGTACCGGCTGTTCAGACATGTCTCTTCCCTTTTGTTATCAGAATCCTAAAGTATGTATTTTGTAGAAGGTAATATAAAATCGTTTTGTTTTCAATTAAAATTTACAACGATTTCGTCATAAGCTTTGCGCCATTTAGCAGGCAGCAGTGTTTTGTCTTTGGAAAAATAGCCCACAGCCAGCAAAAGAGGTATCCAGTAATTATCAGGGATATTAAATTCACGGCGCACATCGTCATGATCAAAACCGTCCATGGGGTGTGAATCGAGCCCCAGGCTTTTGGCCGCCAGCATCAGCGCCATGGCAAAAAATCCCGCATTCTTGTTGGCAAATGCCTGCCGCTTTTTTTCGTCAGTACCGTACAAATTCCGACAGGCATCCAGGAACCATTGGTGCTGTTCAGCCGTCATGGTTCCTGACGTTACCATTTCATTAAAATTTTTCTCCACAATAGGGTGGCCCGGCTGCCATCCATTGCGATCTGCCAGAACGATCAGCACAATAGGCGCCTGGCTGACTTTAGGCTGGTCCCAGGCGAGTTTTTGGAGACGCATTTTTTCTTGCGGTTCTTTCAGCACAATCAGGTTCCAGGGCTGAAGGTTGAAACTTGACGGTGCCTTGGCTGCAGTTTCGATTATTTCCTTTAATATTTTATCAGATACGGGTTTTTGAGGGTCAAAAAAATTAACCGCCCGACGGTTGTTGATAACTTCTTTGAAATCCATAATATCCTCCTATCTGGTGTCATAACCTGCTGTATTAATTCGGGTCGTTTAGTTTCCATCTCCGGTAGTGATATTCAGTGCTAAGCGTATTTTGTACAATGCATTACTGAATGCGAGAAATATGCACAACTTAACAGGAATTATTATTAATAGTAACTATAAAATCATAATTTTCAAGGAGATTTGCTATAAAATATCAGGGTGGGCTGATAGGAAGCGGTATAAGGTTGCCCGTCCGATACCGAGAAGTTTGGCCGCTCTGGTCTTATTCCCTGCGCATTTTTCCAGGGCGGCTTTGACAGCATCGATTTCGAGTTTCCTTAAAGGTCCGGTTCTGGAGCGGATTTTTGTACTATCCTTAATTTCCATGGGCAGGTCATTAGGCAAAATTACTTTGGCGCGGCATTTTACAATGGCAAACTGCAGGGCGTTTTGCAGCTCCCGTACGTTTCCGGGCCATGGATAGTCCAGCATCAGTGCCAGCGCATCCTGGGAAACATGCAACTTTTCATGACCGTATCTTTCAACGGCTTGCTGCAAGAAATGTTCTATTAAAATAGGAACATCATTTTTGCGTTCACGCAGCGGCGGGAGAATAATAGGGATGACATTAATCCGATAATAGAGATCGTCGCGAAAATTGTTCCGCTGGATTTCTTTCTTGAGATTCTTATTGGATGCACTGATAACCCTGGCTTTAACACGGATTGTTACTTCTCCGCCGACTCTTTCAAAGGTGCCTTCCTGCAGGAAGCGCAGAAGTTTGACCTGTATGTATTTGGAAAGCTCGGAAATTTCATCAAGAAATATCGTACCGCCGTCGGCGAGCTCAAAGCGTCCCTTTTTGTCACGGACAGCGCCTGAAAATGCACCTTTTACATGGCCGAAAAGCTCGGTTTCGATCAGGTTTTCGGGCAGGGCTCCGCAGTTGATCGGTACAAATGGTGCGCCTCCCCGGAGGCTTTCATTGTGAATTGCGCATGCAACCAGCTCTTTGCCGGTGCCGGTTTCTCCATAAATATGCACCGGGTAATCATAGCCGGCAACGTCGTTGATCTGCTTGAAAATCTGAAGCATTTTTATGTCCCTGCCAATAATGTTGGCAAAGCTGCTGAGCTTTCCGGCTCTCATTTTTAGCTGCATCAGATCGGTTACATCTTTGAATGAAGTCAGGACTCCGAAAAAAGTGCCATTTTCATCATCCATTTTTGTAACTCGCATTTCAATGCGTCGAGGTTCCCCGTTTTGGGATGTTATATTGATGGAGTACTCATCATTTTCAATTAAAGCCGGGGCTTCATGGCAAAAGGAACATTGCCCGCCGCAAAAAGGGCCGTCAAAGACTTCGTGGCAATCCCTTCCCAAAACGTCGTTTTTCGTAAAACCGGTTATTCTTTCAGCTTCTTGATTGAAAAAGAAGATGCGCCGGTTCAGGTCATGGGCGATGATTCCTTCCTTGAGATTGTCAAGGATCCGTTCCAGATTTTTTCGATCGGAGATTATTTTGTCGAACAGCGCAGAAGTCATTTTCGTTTTTCCAGCATATGCAATTTCGATAATCAGGAGAATCGTATATGTATATAAGTTAACTAGCAAAGTCAAACAGCTTCAACCAGAACTTTTTTATGCTTGATGGAATAGGATCGCTTTTTAAAATCGCGACGCGATTTTATAGTTTGTATGGTATTTTTCGGTTTAACATGATTGTTTCCAAGTCGATATGAACGTCGTAAACCAGTATCTCGATTCCGTTTTCAGCCGCGCGTCTCAATTCTTCGCCATAGGCGGGATCGATATGGTCGGCCGGTTTAAAAACTCTGGCATCCATGCGTTGAACAAGGTAAAACATAACGCAGCGAAAACCTGAAGCCGTAAGTTCCTGTAGTTCTATCAGATGCTTGCGCCCTCTGAGGGTGACGGCGTCTGGGAAGAGGGCCACACCTTCTTCAACCAGGGTGCAATTTTTGATTTCTATGTAGCAGCGGTCCTTATCTCCCCTGCTTAACATAATATCGAGCCGGGAACTGCTGGAAATTTTAACTTCCTGAGCCATGTGGTCATAACCGTTAAGTTCTTGCACCCCGCCTGTTTTAATCGATTTGGAAACCAGCCGGTTTGGCACCTGCGTGTTGATACCTACAAGAGAGGCGGGCATGGCGATGATTTCCCAGGTATACTTTAGCTTCCGTTTGGGATTGTCGTGGTATGACAGATAGACCGGGCGCCCGGGCCGGCAGCAGCCCTGCATGCTGCCGGTATTGGGACAGTGGGCCGTAACGACCTTGCCATTATCCAATTGTACATCTGCCATGAAACGTTTGTATCTTTTAACAAGGATGCCGGGGATAAGTTCAGGCCAGAGCAGACCCGGGTTTTTTTTTGAAGTTTCAGGCGCGTTCATGTGTTTCTTTTTATCAGATCTGAAATTGAATCGAAACCCAAAACATTTATTTTTCCTAACCTGAAATTATTATGGCGCGGGTCCTTAATTATGCACTTAAGGCGACCTAAAGATAAACAGCTGATTTTAATTAGTTAATGTATACTTTAAGTGTTGCAAAACTTCTGGAAGCAAAATCCGGGTCAATCTATTTCTTGAAAAGTTAAATAATCTTTGTTAAATAAACAGCTTCTATGGGTGCCTGTTACTTTTATTTTTGTTACTAATGGTAAGCCAGGAGGATGGAAATGCCCGAAAAGAAAGATTTTATTATCAAAGACAAAAGAATGTTTTCTAAAGAAGGTCAGGACAACCAGGAAGAAGAAAGGGCTGCAAAGGAAGAAGAAATGGCTGAATCTTCTGAAACAGAAGCGCAAGCTTCCGAATCAGAAGATGCTACCGCATCCGCTGAGGATGCCGAAAGTTTTCAGCTGCCGGAAATAAATTTTGCAACCTTTATATTTTCTTTGAATTCTTCTGTGCTTGTGCATCTGGGGATAATCGATGACCCTGCCTCCGGGAAAAAGGTGAAAAATTTAATTCTTGCAAAACAGACCATCGATATTTTGGGGATGCTGGAAGAAAAGACTCGCGGGAATTTGACCGAGGACGAAAAGAGTATGTTGAAACATATGCTTTACGACCTGAGAATGATTTACGTCAAAGAAAAAGGTTAGAGAGAGCCTGGATGAAAAATTCGGGATAGGCAGAACCTGAGCAATGCCTATGAAAATTCTTGCTCCGGCAAAAATAAACCTGTTTTTACAGGTTACGGGTAAAAGGCCAGACGGCTACCATGATTTGATCAGCCTGATGTGTTGTATCAGTCTGTATGATACAGTTACACTCACTTTTGGCAAGGGGGCCACTGCTGTTGTCTGCGAGCATTGCCACGTTCCGGAAGACAGTTCAAACCTTGCCTTTGCAGCTGCGGATCTTTTTTTTAAATCCCTGGGCAAAAACGAAGGTGTGGGTATTTTGATTGAAAAACAGATACCGGTTGCAGCCGGCCTGGGCGGGGGAAGCAGTAATGCTGCCGCGGTTTTGCTGGGATTGAATCGCTATTACGGGTATCCGTTTTCCCATGAAGATCTTGC
>JABMQM010000356.1 GCA_013203195.1 Desulfobacteraceae bacterium
GCAGGGGGCTTGCCCCCTGCTCGGCGCAGAGTTCGCGTTCTTGGGTTGGCGCCTATAGGGGATGCCGGGGACCGATTTGAATGCCACCTTTTAATCCACAGATTTCGCAGATTACACAGATTACAATTAATAGTTAAATAAAAGTATATTAAAACAGCACCATAAAATCAACGCATGAGTGAAATATATTTAGAGTCTTGAGGGTGATAAGCCCAACCAATATCACAACTATTTGTCGAAGGCCTGGATGCACGATTCATGGAATCAGGAAAATCGGTTGATCAGTTAAAACCACAAGATGTTGGTTTTTCCACCCTCAAACCGGACCTGAAGATGAAGATCTACTCAGCTGTAGTAATCATTAAGTATTACAGGCATTAGAGGGTTTTGTGGCGCCAGGATAAATTCAGATATTAACATCAAGTGGATAGTTGCTGAATGTTAAAATTCAGTTGGTATCGCAATGAGCATGTGATTGCTTTTTTACTGGTAGTTTTATAGTAAAAGTAGTCCCTTGGCCTTTCTTGGATTCAACCTGTATCTCACCATTATATCCCTCCACCATCGTCTTAACGCTGGCCAGACCGAGTCCGGTTCCTTTGCCAACCGGCTTGGTGGTAAAATCCGGGGAAAAGATCCTATCAAGATCCTCTTGTGCAATTCCTTCGCCGGTATCAGTTATATCCATAAACACATTGTTGTCTTCAAACCGCGTCTTTATCATTAATGTCTTTTTTGCAGAATGCTGCATAGCATCAATAGCATTCTTTATTAGATTATCAATGATTTGCTTGATATGAATCGGGTTCCCAAAGATACATGGAAGTGTATCTGATAGAGCCACTTCTTTTTCTATCTCAGTTTTATAGGCAATATCTAAATTGAAAAAACTGAGTTGCTTTTTAACTATTTTGTTTATATCAATCTGCTCAGAAGAATTTATTCTATCGTTTCTAGCATGGATAAGGATTCCAGAGATAATTTCTTTCAAATTCTCTGCATTAGAATTGATAACTTTAAGATACTTATTTAATTTCTTTAAATCGGGATTCTTATCTGAAATCACAAAATCAGCAAGATCGAGTGCATTATATATAGCCTGCAATGGATTATTCAAATTGTGAACAATCTGCGAAGCATATTTGCCAATTTCAGCTTTACTCTGAATGGCCAGGAGCTGACTGGTTCTCTTTTCAACCATTTTTTCCAGCAACTTGTTGTGTTCCTCTATTTTTCTGAGTAGATCCCTTTTTTCCTCTTGAAGATCGAAAATCTCAAGTGCCTGCCTTATGTTCACCTTCAATTCATCTTTGTTCCATGGCTTGGCAATATAGCGATACACCTGACCCCTGTTAATGGCCTCAAGGACAGTATCACTATCTGTAAGGGCAGATAACACGAGACGAACAATGTCAGGATATTTTTGCCCAACCTTATCAAGCAATGTCAGCCCATCCATTCCCGGCATAGAAAGGTCGGAGACTGTAACATGAACGTTTTCCTTCTCCAAGAAATCCAGTGCTTCTTTGCCGCCTCCGGCAAAAAGGCATCTATACGGTTCGTTCCGAAGCAGCCGTTTCAAGGAACTTAAAACAAATTGCTCATCGTCAACAAAGAGAACTGTTTGATTATTCATTACTTAATCGTCCGTCACTCTCGCCGAAGTTGTTGTAACGCGCCCCGGCCCAATTCCTCGGCATTCCCAAGGTCCACTTGTATCAGAGGCATAAAATAGCAAACCCATTATCAATCTAATATAATATATCCGTCTTCATCACGCTCTACTTTGCTGATGCCGGGGTTTTCCTTTTCAAGCTTCTGCAGAACCGCATCACGTGATTTAACTTGCTGCAATAATGATTCCCTTTCCCAAATGAGCTCTATAGTCTCCAACGCTCTTCTGATCGTGACTTTCAACTCATTATCATTCCACGGTTTAAGAATAAATTTGTATACACCGGCTTCATTAATGGCATCCATTGCAATCTCAAGTTCTGACTGGCCGGTCAGCATAATGGTTAAAGATTTAGGATAGTCTGTTTTAACGCGCTTTAAGAAGTCAAGGCCGTTCATACCCGGCATTTTTTGATCGCTGATCACCAAATGAACATCATAATCCTTTAGCACCGCAAGTCCTTTTTCTCCACTCTGAGCAGTAAGAATTTGATAATTTTCATTCCTTAGGACGCGCACAATCGATTTAAGAATCATTTCTTCATCATCGACAATTAATATGGTGTGTTTTTTCATAAAATTCCTTTTTCTTTTTCGTCTTGGCGGCTCTCATTTGTTGCCGGTTATGTGAATCTTGCCGCAAAAAGGACAATTTCTCCAGTTTGAGGCTAACAATTTGCCGCAGTCGGCGCAGCGTGGGGTAACGGTCCCTCCGCAAAGCGGGCAAAATCTAAATCTTTCTTCCAGGTGAACGCTGCAATGCGGCATTTTATTCCAGAGACGTTTTGTTCGCCGAATACCCTGATGATTTCTTCAAAGGTGGTTACACCTGCTTTTACATGATAACCGCAAATCTATCAAACGGCTAATGTCCATTAACAGGCAGCCGAATCGAAAATGTCGTTCCACTGCCCAGTCTGCTTTTTACCTCGATAGTTCCGTTGTGTTTATTAATAATGTTGTAGGCCACATTAAGCCCCAATCCCGTCCCTTTACCAACCTCTTTAGTAGTAAAAAACGGATCGAATATCTTGGAAAGATTCGTTTCAGAAATTCCTGAGCCGGTATCGCTGATGGTGATCTTTATATGCTCATCCTCACTGATGGTTGTGATCTTGATCTCCCCTTTTTCATCGATGGCCTGGGCCGCATTAACTAAAATGTTCATGAAAACCTGGTTAAGCTGCTGGGAATAACATTTCACAAGCGGCAGCTCACCATAATCCTTGGTGATTTTGGCTTTATACTTCAGTTCATTCCAGACAATATTGAGGGTTGAATCGAGGTTCTTATTAATGTCGGCAAATTTTTGCTCGTCTTCTCCGGGATGAGCAAAATCTTTCAAATCGATCACGATCTTATTGATACGCCCAGCACCTTCCAAAGACTCCTCAATTAGATTCGGAAGGTCCTCCAAAATAAAATCAATGTCAATTTCCTCTTCTAATTTAATGATCCGCTCCAATCCTCCCGTAATGGCCTTTCGGACTTCTTCTGCCGCCATAGTCTCATTTAATCCCGACAAAAAGGATCTGTAGTGCTCGACCAATGATCGGATATCTTTTTCATATTCTTTCAGGGTGTTCAAATTGCTGCTGACAAACCCCATGGGGTTGTTGATTTCATGGGCCACACCAGCTGCCAGATGCCCGATGGAAGCCATCTTCTCCTGATGTATTAGCTGGCTTTGGGTCTCTTTGATCTCTTGAACCTTTTTTTGCAGTTCAATTTCTAAACTTGCTGCCATCTGCCGATATTTCTGCTCTGAGGCTTCAAGGCGAGCTGCTTTTTCCTTGAGCCGGGCATATGATTCTTCCACTATCTGTTCGTGAAGCCCTGCTGTCAGTTCATATTCCCGGTCAAAATCATCGCGATGATTACTTTGTGCATTATTCCCTTTGCTTTTTCGCAAAGACCTGCTGATATTTTTCATCTGTTTTCACCAATTTTTTTTTATCCTTTTGTACTTTTATATGTATTTTCAGACTCATAAGTATTTTCAGATTCACAGCAAAATTAAGTCACTACGGGTTTTAACGCCATTACAACACCTTTGCCGCGAAACCGGCCGGAAAGGGGGACAAAATCCAAATCGTAAGTTGCTTCTGAAAACATATATCCATTAAATGCATCGCCGGTGTCGGTGCTTAACACACCGGCTATTTTTTCTTCCACATCGCTCGAAAAGAACTCCGAAATACTCTTCCCTATCTCTATGCTTCCATTGTTGAACGACAAGGCCTGTGCCATGCTATTGGTCAGTACGATCATCATATCGCTGCTTATCCCGACAATAGGTATGGGCAGGTCTTCCAGGATAGAATGTGACAGTTCAAGGGCCTGGTTTTGAATTTCAAGATCCATGGTCCTGTTTTTAACCAGCGCCTCCAAATTTTCATTGATTTGCTTTAAATCTTCATTTTGCTGTAGAACCTTTGCATGAAGCTTTTTGTTGGACTGCACCAGGTCGTATTGCTCCAGGCCCTGCTTGATCTCCAGCTTTAAATTCTGATCATTCCAGGGTTTCAGGATGAATTTATAGATATGTCCTTTGTTGATCGATGCGGTGATGGAATCTACCTCGGTGTATCCCGTCAGGACGATTCGAATAATATCAGGATGATTTTCTTTTACTTTTGCCAAGAACTCGGTTCCGCTCATTTTCGGCATTCGCTGGTCGGAGATCACCATATGGACGTCATTCTCTTTAAGGATTGTTAAGCCGCCGGCACCGCTATTCGCCGTTAAGAGTCGATAGCCGTCCTTTCGCAGCAAGCGTTTTAAGGAACGCAGAATATTTTCCTCGTCATCTACACATAAGACCGTATGCTGATAATCATTCACTTCGTTTACTTCTCCAGAAAAAATTTGCAGGCTGATTCGATTTCCAATGACACCTCAGGATACCAGTCAGATACAGTACCTAATTGGCCCCTCAAGACCTTTACGGCATCAGGGTGAATGTCGGATAGTTTAAGCTTGGCTTTAGAATCAGCTCCATGCGTGTTGACTATAATATCGGCCACATGGATTATCATTAATAAATTTAGGTCATTGACACTTGGCCTCACATCGTGATGATATCGAATGGCATCAACCAGCCCCGCAGGCAACTGCCATTTTTTGGCCAAATGTCCACCGATTTGGGTATGGTCGACAGGGATTTCACTTTTTTCAGCCTCATAAAATGACTGGTTATTCACCTTGACCGATAAACAAACCTTTTGGAAAAGCTCCTTGAAATACTGTATGAGTATGACCTTTCCTATATCATGCAAGAGTCCGCCTATAAAACAGTCATCTGCCGAGTGAATTTTAGATTTCTCGGCAAGATGTTTACTGGTGACGGCAACTGCAACGGAATGCTTCCAGAACTCCGTAATGTCAAAACCGTCAAAAATTTCCTCGGAGGAAAAGGCATCGATAATCGAAACCGAAACCACGGCATTTCTGATCGTATTGAAACCCAATACGACAATGGCATGGGAAATAGAGCTTATTTTGCCCCTAAAGCCGAAAAAGGCCGAATTAACCAGCTTCAATATCTTTGAGACCATGGCCTGGTCATTTACTAATATTTTGCTCAATTTATTGATGGAAGTATCGTAATCGAGTAACATCTGGTTCACTTCCATAGCGATAGCCGGTAATGTTGGCAGACCTTCAATACGATCGAGCTTTTTTAAAATTGTTTTTGCATCCATTGCATTCTTCTTAACTGCTCAACCGAAGTTTGAGGGTCGGTGAGCAGATTGAAATTCTTCATGAAATATTCAAGTTATAAAATCGCTTCGCGATTTTATGTAACGTCCCGCTTAAAGCGGGACTCAATAAAGGGAATTTCCTATGCTACCACCCTGTTCGTTTTCGATTATCATTTCTGAAATTGCTACAAGGTGGCTATAAAGAAGGATAGCAAAATATGTGCCAATTAAAATAATCTCTATGGACTTAAGTAGAAAACATCCAAACACATATAATATCAACAAGGTACAACCAGTACTAAACTAAGTTAAGGATTATAAAATTAGAAATGTATTCTGTGAGGTATTAAAGGAGTGACTTTCCGCTAAATTATTGACAAGGGTAGGCAGGAAATTGACGGACAATTCTCATAGAGCAATGAAAATCCCTGTACGGTATTGGATAGATTTCTTGATAATAAAATTGTGGTATATATTGCCATTTAGTTATGCAACATACTAAAATTAAAATCAATCTGTATCATACTCAGTCCAAAGGTATGAAAATAAAAACCCCGTTAGGTCTGCGTATTCCGGTGATGGCGAACAGTTATTCCGGAGGAAGCCGAACAGCTGGCCGAATGATGGCGAAAAAAAGTCGGAGCGAAGCGACGC
>JABMQM010000357.1 GCA_013203195.1 Desulfobacteraceae bacterium
AAAAAGCGGCTTAAGAAAAGTGCCCATTTTTACTTGACCACGTCAATCATGACCGGCTGCCTGCTGATGTTTTTGTAAAGGGTTTTTTGCGGGCTTACGCCAAAGCAATTGAAGCGGATGGTGATGAGGTTGTTAAACGTTATCTGGAAAGCCGGCGTGCTTTTCAGGAAACTGCAGACTTTGACGCCGATTTGAGAAAATCGGATCAAGCATATTGGCCACATCTGTTTTTGTCTTTAGGGGCACTTTTAGGTATTATCGTTTTGTCCGTAATTGTAATATCCTTGGTGCATAACAGACCCTCAGGCGATAATTCGGAATTGCATGTACCTGATAAAATTCATCGTGATCTTTCCCCCAAGAATTTGCAGGTTCCGAATTTTGCGGTAAAAAAGCGTGAACAAACTGCAGAAAAACTGTTGCTGAAGATTGTTGGCGTTGATAAGACATGGCTGAAAATAGCGATCGATGGTCAGAGCGCCAGGGAGTATAGACTGAAGTCTGGTGATCTGTTAGAGCTTGAAGCATCTTCCGGATATAATTTATTGATCGGGAATGCTGCCGGCGTTCAAATAACCTTAAACGGAAAGCCCGTCAAGATATTGGGGAAGAGCGGCCAGGTCGTGAATCTCCAGCTTCCGTAGTATGTTTAGGCATAGTGATAATATGCATAATGACCGCACAAGGATACTAGTCGACAGCATCAAGAGACTGCTGAGACGCAATGCAACCGTCCATCTTCGCAAGATCGTGAACAAGACACATGGGGCGGACCTGTCTATGGTATTTCGTTCATTGTCGATAACTCAACAGCTCAAGCTTTTTATAATGATTGAGGACATCGAACAGCAAGGCATCCTTTTCAGCGAACTCGATGAAGGCGCTTTCCCGGCACTCATTGAAGGCATCGAACTGGATAAAATCGTGGAAGTCCTGGATCACATGCCTACCGATGATGTGGCCGACCTGATCGGACAATTATCCAAGCAGAAGTCTGATTCTATTCTTGAAATGATGAAAAAGGAGGGGTCCGAAGAGGTTGAAGGGTTGTTGCATTACGATGATGATACGGCTGGCGGTATTATGAATCCGGATTTTGTCGCCTTAAGAGAGGAGACCACTGCCAAGGAGGCGATTGAATCACTGCAAAAAGAACACTTTGATGTGGAGATGCCGTTTTATCTCTATGTAGTGGATGAATACGGCAAGCTGGTAGGTGTCAGTTCATTGCGACAGCTTGTGGTTGTGCCGCCTGAAGAGCGTCTTAAAGATTTCATGTCAACAGATGTGTTTTCCGTTGAAACCAGCATGGATCAGGAAGAAGTAGCTAAAATAGTTGCCCGCTACAATATCCTGGCAGTACCGGTGGTGGATGAGACAAACCGGCTGGTGGGTATCGTCACTGTGGATGATGTTATTGACATATTCAGAGAAGAGGCGACCGAAGATATTTTGAAAATGGCCGGCGTCGGCGAAGAGTTTGTGGAAACACAGTCTGTTATCAGAAGCGTGAGGATTCGTTTGCCGTGGCTGTTTGCAAGCTGTATCGGCGGCATTATTGCATTTTTTGTTATCGGTCATTTTGAAGGGAGTATAAAGAAACTTGCTTATCTTGCAGCCTTTATCCCCGTCATCATGGGTATGGGTGGAAATATCGGTACCCAATCCTCTACCATTGTTGTTCGAGGTTTGGCTACAGGGCGCCTTAACATAAGGGATACCTGGGCGGTAGTTTTTAAAGAGCTTTCCGTCGGGTTTATCCTGGGCGCATTTTATGGCTTTATGATAGGTCTGGTAGCCCAGCTTCAATACAGTAAGTCGATGCTCGCCGTCTCCGTGGGCCTGGCCGTGATCTCATCCATGGCCGTGGCAGCGTTGGTAGGCTCCTTAGTGCCCATGGCATTCGCAAGGATAAATGTCGATCCTGCCGTCGCTACCGGCCCTTTTGTGACGACAGCGATCGATATCGTCAGCGTTTATTTTTATTTTCGGATCGCTACAACTCTCTTGGGTATATGACTAGATGTCAAGCTTTGAAACGCCTGCCATCATGCTGCGTCGCGTCGATTTTGGAGACTATGATCTCATCATTACATTTTTTACTTTAAAGCAAGGTAAAAAATCAGTTATTGCGAAATCCGCTAAAAAGAGCACCAAACGCTTTGCAGGTATCCTTGA
>JABMQM010000358.1 GCA_013203195.1 Desulfobacteraceae bacterium
ATCATAATCAGCGGGAGTTCTGCCAAGAAGAAGATCTCTGATCGAACCGCCAACAATGTAGGCCCCTTTGGTTTTAGGAAAAATATTTGAATCGAATTGAATCATAGGTTAATAGAGTGTATATTGTTACTTGTTAACTTGACGTTACAAAACACCATGCTTAATATCAACATTTTTAGGTCAAATCAAAAGATATGGGCGTATTAAAGTCAGATACTTTAAAAATAGCAGTTACAGGTGGTGCCGGGTCCGGCAAAACTTCTGTTTGCAGCCGGTTAAAAGAATGGGGTTTAAATGTAATTAGTTCCGACACCTTGGCGCGTGAGGTCGTAGCTCCTGGAACTGATGCCTTTAAAAACATCATTAACTATTTTGGAAAGAAAGTGTTGTTGCCGGACGGGGCTTTGAATCGCTCTAAGCTGCGCCGGATTATTACAGGCGATGATGCTGCCCGGTCGGCGCTGGAACGTTTCGTTCATCCGGCGATAACGAAACTCGTGCAACTTAAGATGGCGCAAGCCGGAAAGGAAGGTGAGCGCTTTGTGGTGGTAGAGGTTCCCCTTCTTTTCGAACTCGGAATTCAAGACCGCTTTGATGTGGTCGTTCTGATCAGTGCAGAACGCGAGTTGCGGGTTCAAAGGCTCATGGAGCGCGACAGCATTTCCAAAAAAGAAGCCAAAGACCTTTTAGATGTTCAGATGACGGATGATGAAAAAGCTCAAAAAGCCGATTTTATAATAAAAAATGACGGTAATATTGATAATCTGATGAGGTCGGTTGATTCTTTCTATAAAAAATTATATCAAAAACACCCAAAAAATGGGATGAAAGCGCTTGACAGGCATAAAATCATGATATAAAAAGTTAATTTATAGGGTAGGAACACGCCTTTAGGATCCCACCTATCGGAGAATACCGGTAAACTTCAAGCTAAATTCATATAACACGCACAAACTCCAGTTGCAGCCACCAAGGATCCGGTTTGTTATATTGAAAACCAGCAGATGCAAATTTTATCAGACAAAGAATGGAAAATCATAAGATTAATCGTTAGCGGAGCAAATTGTAATGAATATTGTTGAACTTAAAGACAAGAAAATCAAAGAATTGACCATTTTGGCAAAAGAATTCAAAATCGACGGCGCCGCCGGAATGAGAAAACAGGAGCTTATTTTTGCTTTGCTTCAGGCGGAGATCGAAAGGACCGGACTGATATTTGGGGAAGGTACTTTGGAAATCCTGCCGGACGGATTTGGATTCCTGCGGGCACCGAGTTACAATTACCTGCCGGGTCCGGACGATATCTATGTTTCGCCTTCTCAGATTCGCCGTTTCAACTTAAGGACAGGTGATACTGTATCCGGACAGATACGCCAGCCCAAGGAGACGGAACGATATTTTGCCCTCTTAAAGGTCGAAGCCGTAAACTATGAAGATCCGGAAGTGGCCAGGGAAAAAATTCTTTTTGATAACCTGACACCGCTTTATCCTGACCGAAAGGTACTGCTTGAAACCGAATCTGATAACTATTCCATGAGAATCATGGATCTTTTGAACCCCATTGGATTCGGACAAAGGGGACTGATAGTTTCACCGCCCCGGTCCGGAAAAACAATGCTGTTGCAGGCGATCGCCAACAGCCTCAGTGCCAATCATAAAGATATTGTCCTGTTTGTGCTGCTGATTGATGAGCGGCCCGAAGAGGTAACAGATATGGAGCGGTCTGTTAACGGAGAAGTGATAAGTTCCACTTTCGATGAACCTGCAGAAAGGCATGTTCAGGTTGCCGAAATGGTTATTGAGAAGGCCAAGCGATTGGTTGAACACAAAAAAGATGTCGTTATTCTGCTGGATAGTGTTACCAGACTGGCGCGGGCATACAATTCGGTTATGCCTCCCAGTGGAAAGATTCTGTCCGGGGGGGTTGATTCAAATGCGCTTCAGCGCCCCAAACGATTTTTTGGGGCGGCACGCAATATTGAGGAAGGCGGAAGCCTTACCATTATTGCAACGGCCCTTGTAGATACGGGAAGCCGGATGGATGAAGTTATTTTTGAGGAATTCAAAGGCACCGGTAATATGGAGCTGCAATTGGATAGAAGACTTGCCGATAAGCGGGTGTTCCCTGCAATTGATATCAAAAAATCCGGTACACGCAAAGAAGAGCTCCTGCTGGATGAGGATACACTGACGCGCGTCTGGATCTTAAGGAAACTGCTTTCTTCGTTGAACCCTGTTGACAGTTTGGAGTTCCTGCTTGATAAAATGAACGGAACCAAAGATAATATAAGTTTTTTGAATTCCATGAATGCCTAATAGGAGGTAGATGCTATATGAAACCGGACATTCACCCTGAGTATGTGGAGACAACCGCCAAATGCGCATGTGGCAATGTATTGGAGGCCGGCTCGACAAAAGCTGACATTCGAGTGGAGATTTGTTCAAAATGCCATCCATTTTTCACCGGCAAACAGAAGCTTATTGACACAGCCGGACGCATTGAGCGCTTCCGCAGGAAATATGAGAAATTCCAGAATCAAAACAAATGATAACTTGATACTGTTGTGCACTGAGTGATTGATGCTGGATGCTGAATTTTTGTTAATTGTTTGATTTTTAATCCACTTTTTCCAGCATCCAGTATCCCCGCTGAAACGGGATTTCCGCAACGCTCCAACCGGCATCTTTTGTTCGCCATCAGATAGAAATCGCTTAAAGACCCGACAGCCACTATACAAAAACATCCATTTAGAGCTTGTAACGCATGCATGAGCAATTAAAAGGCGTTGAAAATCGCTTTTTAGAACTTGAAAAGCTTTTGAGTGATCCCAGCATTTTGCAGGATCGGGAGAAGTACCAGAATTATAGCCGTGAGCATTCAGATCTCAGTAAGGTTGTAACAGTTCTGAGGACGCACGCACAAACCCTGCAAGAGCTTGATGACAGCAGAGAGCTTTTAAAAGACTCTGACCCTGATATTAAAGAGATGGCGCGGACTGAGTTAGAGACTCTAAAGTCTCGAAAAAGCCGACTTGAAGACGATCTTAAGGAACTGCTGCTGACAAAAGATCCGAATGACAATAAGAATGTTATCGTTGAAATACGGGCAGGTACCGGCGGAGAAGAAGCCGGTCTGTTTGTTGGTGATCTTTTCAGGATGTACAGCAGGTATGCTGAGAAAAAGAGTTGGAAAGTTGAAGTCATGACCCATCACCCAACCGGTGTCGGTGGTCTAAAAGAGATTATCGCCATGATTCACGGCAAGGGGGCGTACAGCCGTCTCAAATATGAAAGCGGTACTCATCGTGTCCAGCGCGTTCCGGCGACCGAAGCTCAAGGACGGATACACACCTCTGCGGTTACGGTTGCAGTTTTGCCTGAAGCTGAAGATGTCGAACTTAAAATCGACCCTAATGAGATTAAAGTCGATGTGTTTCGCGCGACCGGTCCGGGTGGCCAGAGCGTAAATACAACCGATTCAGCGGTACGATTGACCCATCTTCCGACCGGCATAGTGGTGTCCTGCCAGGATGAAAAATCCCAATTAAAAAACAGGAACAAGGGGATGAAAGTTCTGCGTGCTCGCATTCTTGATCGTATGATCAAAGAGCAGGACCAAAAAAGATCCGCAGAGCGCAAAAGTCAAATAGGGGATGGAGACAGAAGCGGAAGAATCAGGACCTACAATTTTCCTCAGGCCAGGGTTACCGACCACCGCATCGGCCTTACGCTTTACAAGCTGGAATCTATATTGCAGGGTGAAATTGACGAAGTAATTGAAAAGCTTGCCACCCACTACCAGGCCCAGGCATTACAAAATGGAGCATCATTCTAAGTCCGGGGCTACCGTATGGAACATCGCAAAGCTCCTCAAGTGGACAACTTCCTATTTTAAGTCCCATGGCATCGACAGCCCCAGATCTACTGCCGAAATACTTCTGGCCCACATCTTAAAATTAAAGCGGATAGATCTGTATTTGCAGTATGACCAACCGCTTTGCAGCGACGAACTCAAGCGCTTCAAAGCGCTGATACAGAGGAGGGTCAACCGGGAGCCGGTTGCATATATTGTGGGTGTCAAAGAGTTCTGGTCCATGGATTTTATCGTGACCAGAAATGTACTGATTCCGCGACCTGAAACTGAATGTCTGGTCGAGGCCGCCATATCTGTTTTACACCGGGAGGCAAAGCAAAACGCAAAGGGTAAGTCCCGGCGGGTATTAGAGCTGGGAACAGGGTCGGGAGCAATAATTTTAGCGCTTGCATCCCAGCGCACAGAGCATCTTTTGTTTGCTTCCGACCTTTCACTTCAAGCGGTTGCACTGGCCAAAGAGAATGCCGGGCGTCATGGGTTGGATAAAGCTGTTGATTTCTTTTGCGGTGACTGGCTGGCGCCTCTTAGCGATGACAGACATCGATTTGATATGATTATATCGAATCCCCCATACATCCGAACCAGGGTTATCGGCCGCCTTCAGCCTGAAATTTACAAATTTGAACCGATCGCAGCCCTTGACGGTGACCAAGACGGTCTTTTGTGTTTAAGACTTATTATTGATAGCGCATACCGTTATCTGAACCCTGGCGGCAGTTTGATACTGGAAATCGGCCATGATCAGAAAACCGAGGTTAAAAAGACTATTGACAGATGCGGGAACTATGAAAAAGTCGTTTTTAAGAAAGATTACAGCGGATGGGATCGTGTCGTCCAGATGCAAAAAAAAATATGTTGCGAATGAACATTTAGTTTGTTAAATAAACCTGGTTAAATCAACTCTCACGCCTTTGGACCTTTTTCCAGGTGCTTCGCACGGCGGAGTCGGAATCAGGGTTGAAGAGGGCGGTGGCTAAACCTTTTAAGAAGGGAGAAACAAAATGGCTTATATTACAATGAAGGAACTCCTTGAAGCCGGAGTTCATTTTGGACATCAGACAAAGCGCTGGAATCCCAAGATGAAACCTTACATCTTTGGAGCAAGGAACGGTATTTATATTATAGATCTTCAGAAAACCGTTCGCATGTTCCGGACGGCATATGATTTTATCGTTGATACGGTAGCAAACGGCAAGCCGCTCCTTTTTGTAGGGACCAAAAAGCAGGCCCGTGATTCCATTTATGAAGAGTCGAATCGATGCGAGATGTTTTACGTTCACAACCGATGGCTCGGCGGCATGCTGACGAATTTTCAAACCATAAGAAAAAGCATAGATCGTCTGAACTATCTTAATAACATCCAGAATGACGAGTCGATCAATCTTTTTCCTAAAAAAGAGAGGTTGAAGCTATTAAAGGAACGCATGAAGTTAGACAACAACCTTGGCGGTATTCGTAACATGAACGGACTTCCCGGGGCTATTTTTGTTGTTGATCCCAAGAACGAGGCTATTGCAGTTCGGGAAGGCAGACGGCTGGGCATACCGATTATTGCAATCGTCGATACCAATTGTGACCCTGATGAAATCGATTACATTATACCCGGCAATGATGACGCTATACGCGCAATCCGGCTGATTACTTCCAGAATTGCTGAGGCCTGCAGTGCAGGCCGGCAACGGCTGGAGGAAAAACAGCAGGCCGAGGCTGATAAGGAGGTCGAAGTTGAACCCGAGATAACAGCCGTTGGTGAAGATCTAAAACCGGGTGAACGCAAAGTTATTGAAGATGGTTCTAAGGGTCCTGTTGTAGAAATAATCAGACGGTCAACACCGGTAGCTGCCCAAGATGCTGTGGCCCCCGAAGATGATGGTAGTCAAGAATCAAAAGATGAGACTGAAGCGGAAAAGACAGGAGAATAGCGATGACGACAATTAGCGCAGCAATGGTTAAACAGCTTCGTGAGACAACCGGTGCCGGCATCATGGATTGTAAAGAAGCCCTTTCCGAGTGCGGCGGCGACATTAGCAGCTCAATCGATTTTTTGAGAAAAAAAGGCCTGGCAACTGCTGCCAAGCGTGCGGGAAGAACAACGGCGGAAGGGATCATCCAGTCATATATTCATATGGACGGCAAACTGGGGGTGCTGGTTGAAGTTAACTGTGAGACCGATTTTGTTGCTAAAAACGAAGATTTTAAAGAATTTGCCAAAAATATCGCCATGCATATCGCCGCCACAAACCCTGTGGGGATCAAACCCGAAGATGTTCCCCAAGAAACAATCGACAAAGAAAAAGAAATCTATCGGGCTCAGGTTTTAGAGATGGGCAAGCCGGAACATATTGCCGACAAGATCGTTGACGGCAAATTGGAAAAATATTTTAAGGAAAGCTGTCTGTTGAATCAGCAATACGTTCGCAATCCCGATATTACGGTTGCGGATCTAATAAACGATGTAATTGCAAAGATAGGGGAAAATATATCCATCAAACAGTTTGTAAGATACAAAATAGGAGAATCCTAAACTTTGACACGCCCTAAATATAATAGGATTCTGTTGAAATTAAGCGGTGAAGCTTTGATGGGAGATCAAAGCTTCGGCATAAGCCCGGACATGATAAAGTATGTGGCTGAAGAGGCTCGTTCGGTATTTGACCTCGGGGTTCAGCTTGCCATCGTTGTCGGCGGCGGCAATATTTTCAGGGGCGTTTCCGCCGCTTCTTTCGGTATGGATAGGGTTTCCGCCGATCGTATGGGGATGTTGGCCACGGTAATCAACAGCCTGGCCTTACAGGATGCTTTAGAGCGCAAAGGAATTCAGACCCGTGTGCAGACTGCCATATCCATGCACGAGGTGGCAGAGCCTTTTATCTCCAGAAGAGCGATTCGCCATCTTGAAAAGGGGCGGGTGGTGATATTTGCAGCCGGCACCGGCAACCCTTACTTTACCACCGATACGGCAGCGGTTCTCAGGGCCCAGGAAATTCAGGCCGAGATTCTTTTAAAGGCGACAAAAGTCGACGGACTTTACGATTCTGATCCCGCTATCCAGAAAAATGCTAAATTTATAGAAAAGATCAGATATATGGAGGTTCTCGAAAAACAGCTACATGTTATGGATATGACGGCGATTTCTCTGGCAATGGACAATGATTTGCCCCTTGTTGTTTTTAATTTGATGAGCAAGGGGAATGTTAGAAAAGTAGTATGTGGAGAAGTGGTAGGGACACAGATTCGCAATTAGTTGAGGGAAAAATCATGATTGAATCGATATTTCAAGATACCAGAGAGAGTATGGAAAAATCAATCGTAGCTTTGAAGAATGAATTAAATAGGGTTAGAACGGGTCGCGCCTCCTTGAGTATTCTCGATGATATCCGCGTAGATTACTACGGGACGCTTACACCTTTAGATCAGATGGCATCTCTTTCTGTTCCTGAAGGCCGGCTGATTACTATCCAACCCTGGGATGTTTCCATAATCAAGGAAATAGAAAAGGCGATTTTGAAATCCGACCTGGGTTTAACACCTTCAAATGACGGCAAACTTATTCGTATCTCCATCCCGGTGCTAACAGAGGAGCGCAGGAAACAACTCGTCAAGGTCGTACAAAAAAAAGGCGAAGAACACAAGATTGCAGTGCGCAATATAAGGCGTGATTCGAATGATCTGCTGAAAGGTTTGAAAAAGGATAGTGATATTTCGGAAGATGATGCTTTCAGGGCTCAGGATCAAGTCCAGAAAATAACCGATGAGCACATCAAACGTATGGATGAAATCTGTAAAGAAAAAGAGCAAGAGATCCTTGAATTCTGATCCATTCTCCTTTAACCACACTGGTCTTGATTCCGCCAAGCTCCCCGTGCATGTCGCCATAATTATGGACGGTAACGGCCGATGGGCCAAAAAGCGTTTGTTAAATCGGGTTAAAGGACATGAAAAGGGTACGGAGGTCGTTAGAACAATTGTAAGAGCCTGCCGTAAGATCGGAATTTCCTACCTGACCCTCTATGCCTTTTCCACCGAAAACTGGCAGCGACCAAAATCCGAGATTGCTGCTCTCATGACCATCCTGCAACAATTCCTCAAAACAGAACAAAAAGAGTTGATGGACAACAATATCCGCTTAAATGCCATCGGGCAGGTCGAGCGTTTGCCCGCAGGTGTAAGGCGCGTCCTGGATAAGACCATGGCGCTGACAAAAGAAAATACTAAGATGTGTCTGAATCTGGCATTAAGTTATGGTGGTCGGTCTGAAATCGTTAAAATGGTTAAAGATATTGCAATCAAAGTTAAAAATGGTAATATTGATCCTGATTCAATAACAGCCGAGTTGATACCTGAATACCTGTATACCAGAATGATACCTGATCCGGATCTTCTAATTAGAACCAGCGGAGAGATGCGCATCAGCAATTTTCTCCTGTGGCAGATAGCCTACACGGAAATTCATGTTACCGACACCTTATGGCCCGATTTTGGAAAAGATGAGTTCATTAGAATCCTGGCAGACTATCAGCAGCGTGAACGCCGGTTCGGTAAAGTCTGATGGCGTCGTAAAATTATGCATTTAAAACGTTGGATTACAGGTCTTGCCGCTCTTCCATTTCTGTTTTTGCTGATTAGCAAGGGAGGGGCGTTTCTGTTTGCTGTTGTTATCGTCATCATCTGTATTTTGGCCCTGTGGGAATATTTTCGAATTGTATTTCACGACAGGGACGGAGCGCCTCAAGGGGCCATACCGGCATTAGGCTATATCGCGGGTTGCGGCATTATCTGGGCGGCATACATTGGCTCATTTGAAATGATTATCGGCCTGATTATCCTGAATCTTATAGTTTGCGCTCTGATTTCACTGACTAAGTTCAAAACCGATGCAGGTGTATCGGAAGTTATTACCAAACAGGTTCTGGGGATCGTATACATACCCCTTTTTCTGTCATGCCTTATTTTAATCCGCAACGGGGCGGGTGGGGGAACCTGGATTTATTTTTTACTGTTTATTGTCTTTTGCGGTGATGTGGGTGCATACCATTGCGGGTCTTCTTTTGGACGTCACAAACTGTGTCCCGCCGTAAGCCCGGGGAAAACCATTGAGGGTTCGATCGGCGGGTTGGCGGCCAATCTGGTTGTTGGAGCACTGTTCAAGCACTTTTTTTTACCGTTACTGCCCTGGGGTTTAAGTCTGCTGTTTTTCATTGCCACAGGAGTTGCAGGACAGGTAGGGGACCTGTTTGAATCCCAGCTTAAGCGGGTTGGCAATAGAAAAGATTCCGGGGCATTGCTCCCCGGCCACGGGGGTATTTTGGATCGAATCGATGCCTTGCTGTTTGCCGCTCCGGTTGCATATTGTTTTAAAGCATATATATTCTAAATGAAAAACCTCTCCATATTAGGGTCTACCGGTTCCATCGGGCGTAATGCTCTTAAGATTGTTGAAATGTTTCCCGATCGGTTTGCGGTTAAAGCGCTGGCAGCCAAAAAGGATACTGAGCTGCTGGCTCGTCAGATCGAACAGTTTGAACCGGAAATTGCCGTTGTCTTTGATGAAAGGTGCGCCTTTGAGCTGAAGAGCAAACTACCTGCGACAAGCGGTGTGGAAGTATTGTATGGAAAGGACGGCTACATAGCTGCAGCCGCCCATGATGCCGTTGACATGGTTTTAACCGCAGTGGTGGGTGCGGCCGGATTGATGCCGACCTTGGCTGCCATCGAAGCCGGGAAAAATATTGCCCTGGCCAACAAGGAGACTCTTGTGATGGCCGGTGATATCGTTATCAAGAGAGCTGTGGCCAAAGGTGTCCGGATACTTCCCGTTGACAGCGAGCATAGTGCCATTTTTCAATGTATTGCCGGAAATCGTCCCCAAGATCTGGACCGGATAATCCTGACAGCCTCAGGCGGTCCTTTTTTAAAAAGGCCTGCAAATGAATTCATTAAAATCGAGCCCGAGGAAGCACTTAATCATCCCACCTGGCAGATGGGCAAAAAAGTGACGATCGATTCGGCCACGCTCATGAATAAGGGTCTGGAGGTGATTGAGGCCAAATATCTCTTCGGCGTTTCCCAGGACAGGATCGAGGTTTTAATTCATCCTCAGAGCGTTATTCACTCGATGGTGAGCTATAAAGATGGGGCGGTAATGGCTCAGCTTGGAATCCCCGATATGAAAGGTGCCATTGCCTATGCCATGTCGTACCCGCAACGGCTCGCGCTGCGGCAGTCGCTGCCGGATTTTGCCCGGATGGGGGCCTTGACTTTTGAGCCGCCAGATTTAGTAAAATTTCCGTGTCTGGCGCTGGCATATCAGGCCGGCAAAATTGGCGAGACCCTTCCGGCGGTTTTAAACGCCGCCAATGAAGTAGCGGTGCAGGCCTTTTTAAAACATCGGATATCATTTGTCAAAATACCCGAGATTATCCGGGAAACCATGGAACGGCATACTGTTGTCAATGATCCGTCCCTTGACGATATCCTTGAAGCC
This sequence comes from Desulfobacteraceae bacterium, assembly GCA_013203195.1. Taxonomy (GTDB): domain Bacteria; phylum Desulfobacterota; class Desulfobacteria; order Desulfobacterales; family UBA11574; genus Desulfatibia_A. The sequence continues at coordinate 10,359 of JABMQM010000358.1, forward strand.
GACCGCTGGGCCAGAGAACAAGCTGAAATGATTATCAGCGACAACTAGTAGTCACTTAATTGAAAAATTCGTACATTTTGTGGCAAAAAAAATTATAATCACGAAAACACGAAAGAAGGAAAGCACGAAATTAAAAGATATTTTAGTTTTAAGGTAATAGTTTGGAATTTAAAAAAGCGGCCGTTTCAACGGCAACCTGAGTTTTACACGGTTAACATCGGATCACCGTTGTAACAAAACTGATTTCAAAAGACTAAATGATATGTTTTTCGTGTTTTCGAAATTTCGTACTTTCGTGATAAATATTTTAATTTTTTTTTGTGCCTTGGTGCCTTTGTGGCAAAACATTTTAGTTCTTACATTTAATTTAGAAAAAAATTATGAGCGTTAGCATATTTGCATTAATCGTTGTTTTGGGAGTATTGATATTTTTTCACGAACTGGGGCATTTCCTGGTTGCCCGCTTGTTCGGAGTCGGGGTGGAGAGGTTTTCCCTTGGCTTTGGTCCCAAACTGGTGGGCAGAACCGTCGGCATTACCGATTATCGAATTTCCGCCATTCCCCTCGGCGGTTATGTCAAAATGGTGGGCGAAGAACCCGATGCCGAGATAGACCCGGCCGACATTCCGATTTCTTTTACTCACAAGCATGTCTTTAAACGCATTCTAATTGTCGCCGCCGGACCAATGTTCAATATGCTGCTGGCGGTGATAATTTTTTTTGTAATCTTTCAGATTTCGGGCCTGCTGATTTTAAAACCGGTGATCGGAGAGGTCAAAAAGGAAACCCCGGCCCATAGAGGCGGACTTGAAAAAAACGATCAGATTCTGGCTATTGACGGCCTGGCCGTTGAAAGCTGGGAAGACATGGCCCGAATTATTACGTCAAGCCGGGGTAAAATACTGACAATATCATTACGTCGCGGGGAATCTGAAAGTACGGTTAACATTACTCCTGAACTTAAAACATTTAAAAATATTTTTAATGAGGATGCGGATCGCTATGTCATCGGTGTTACTGCTTCCGGAGAGGTCTTTTCTAAAGATTTGAACCCGCTGCAGGCCCTTTCAGAGGGCGTTATTCAAACCTATAACATTGCCGCTTTAACAATCAAGAGCGTTGTCAAACTGATACAGGGCACGCTTTCTCCAAAAACACTGGGCGGACCGATCATGATTGCCCAGATGGCCGGTCAGCAGGCCAAGCAAGGGATAACCAGCCTGGCTTTTTTTATGGCATTGATCAGCATAAACCTTGCCATACTCAATTTCCTGCCCATACCGGTTTTGGACGGCGGTCATCTGCTCTTCTTTTTTATAGAGGCGATTACCGGACGTCCGGTGAATATAAAGGTGCGTGAAATCGCCCAGCAGGCGGGGATCTTTGTGTTAATTCTGCTGATGATCTATGTGTTTTATAATGATATTACAAGGGTCTTTTTCAGCTAACTATGACGTATCGGCTTGAAATAACATTAAAACCCGAACTGTTTGACGCCGAGGGCGAGGGCGTGCGCCAAAAGGCCAAAAACTACTTTGGGATTGAACTTGATCGCGTTCGCACCATTTATGTGGTTACCATTGACGCTGATCTGACGACCGGCCGGCTGCAAACCATACAATCGGAAATATTTACCAACCCCGTAACCCAGATCTCTTCCTACAGCCCTCTGGATGTTGAATTCGATTGGACCATCTGGGTGGGTTACCGGCCCGGAGTAAGGGACAACCCCGGCAGCACGGCTATGGAAGCGGTTGCAGATATTCTGGGGACAGCCTTGGGCTCCAATGGAGCAATTTACACCTCCAAACGTTATTGTTTGCAAGGCAAAAGCGTAACCATGGAAGACGCCGACAAGATTGCCGGTGAGCTTTTGGCCAATGAGATCATCCAGCAGTGGAAAATTTATGCGGCCGAAGCGTGGGACCCTGCTGAAGGCATCGGTATTATCATACCCAAAGTGGTTCTCGATCACACACCCACGGTGACGACCATTCCAGTGGACAGCGACGCATCTCTTGCAGCCGTCAGCGATGAGCGTGGTCTGGCGTTGAATCCGGCTGACATTCCGACCATCAGGGCCTATTTTCTGGACAAGGATGTGCAGGCTCAACGGGAAGCCGCGGGCCTGTCTGATCCCACCGATATTGAACTGGAATATATTTCCCAGGCCCGCAGTGATCATTGCAATCACAATACATTTCAAGGATTGTTCCGCTACCGGGATCTGGCCACGGGTGAGAGCGACATGGTCGACAATCTTTTTAAAACCTGTATCGAAGCCCCGACCTTGGCGCTAAAGAAAAAGAAACCCTGGGTTGTGTCGGTTTTGTGGGACAATGCCGGCGTCGGGAAATTTAACGACGATCACTGCTATGTTATTACCGGAGAAACCCACAACTCCCCATCCAACATGGAAGCTTACGGCGGAGCTATAACCGGGATAGTAGGGGTTTACCGCGATCCCTTGGGTACCGGTAAAGGTTCGAAACTGGTAATGGGCGGTTATGGATACTGTGTGGGGCCCAGGGACTATGACGGCGACCTTGTGCCGCGCCTCCATCCCCGGCGCCTTTTGGACGGCATTATCGAAGGGGTCAGAGACGGCGGCAACAAAAGCGGAATTCCCACAACGTTCGGTCAGGTTCTTTTTCACCCGGGGTATATGGGGAAATGCCTGGTGTTTGTTACGGCCGTGGGCATTATGCCGGCCTTAATCGACGGCAAACCGGCACATCAAAAGCGCACAGCGCCCGGGGAACTGGTTATCATGAGCGGCGGGCGGGTCGGTAAAGACGGAATTCACGGTGTGACCGCTTCGTCGGAGACCTTTTCCGAGCACACGCCGGCCGGTCATGTGCAGATCGGCGATCCCTATACCCAGAAAAAAATGCACGATTTTCTGTTAGAGGCCCGGGATGCAGGGCTGATAAGGTTTATAACCGACAACGGCGGCGGGGGGCTTTCTTCTTCGGTGGGTGAATCGGCGAGATATTCAGGCGGATGCGAGATCCAGATCGAGAAGGTTCCCTTAAAATATGAAGGGCTGGATCAGTGGGAGATATGGGTTTCGGAATCCCAGGAGCGCATGACCGTGGCGGTGCTCCCCGAGGATATTGATCGCTTTCTGGAGCTTTCCGGACTGCATGCCGTTGAAAGTACGGTTATCGGAGAGTATACGGATTCGGGCAAACTGCATATAACTTACAAAGGTGAGACTTGCGCCCATATCGACATTGATCTTTTGACTTCAGGTTTTCCTCAGTGGGAGTTTGATGCTCACTGGCTTCCGCCGCAGATGCGGGGCCTGTATGAACCTGTGCTGCAGGCGCCGCCGGATTACAGCAAGTTGCTTTTAGATCTTTTGTCGCGTCCCAATATCTGCTCCACCGAATGGATTAGCCGGCAGTACGACCATGAGGTGCAGGGCACAAGCGTTATTAAACCGCTGGTGGGCGCCGAACGGGACGTAAACAGTGATGCAGCGGTAGTACGTCCGGTATTAGAATCTGAAAAGGGACTGGCCTTTGCCCAGGCGTTGCTTCCGGCCTACTCAGCCATCGATGCCTATCACATGACGAGCTGTACCATCGATGAAGCGCTACGCAGGCTTATTGCTGTTGGTGGGGATCCGGACCATATTGGCGGTGTCGACAATTTTTGCTGGCCGAGTGTACAGTACCATCCCCAAAACAACCCTGACGGCAGATTCAAAGCAGCTCAATTGGTGCGCGCATGCTGGGCGCTAAGTGATATTTGCCTGGCGTATGAGATACCTCTGCTTTCAGGCAAAGACAGCATGTACGTTGACGGCCACCTACCGGGACGATACGGAGAAACCCACAAGGTGTCGGCGCTGGAGACTCTTCAATTCTCGACCACGGGAGTTATCGAGGATGTCAACAAATGCGTGACCATGGACAGCAAAATGCACGGGGATTTGGTGTATATTCTGGGCGTCACCCGTGATGAACTCGGCGGATCAGAATATTACGAGCATTTGGGCTATGTGGGGCTTAATGTTCCCCGGGTTGCGGCAGATGAATTTGCTCCTTTGTACCGGGTCCTTAGCCATGCCATTAAAAAAGAACTGGTCGCTTCCGCCCACGGGATCTATCGGGGCGGACTGGGTGTGCACCTCGCCATGAAGGCCATGGGGGGCAACCTTGGCATGCAGGTTGATTTGGGTCTTGTACCGGTGGAACAGGTTGACCGTAACGACGTGATCCTGTTTTCGGAATCAGCCGGTCGCTTGATCGTAACCATTGACCCCCAAAACAGGGAGAATTTTGAAGAGCTTTTCAAAGATCTGGCCTGCGCCTGCATCGGCAGCGTAACTACAGCAAGCGATTTAATTATCAAAGGGCTTGACGGCAGTATTTTGGTTGACATCTCAGTTGAGGATCTTAAGTCCGCCTGGAAGAAGCCCTTTGGAGACCTGGTGTAGCCGGGTTACGAGTTGCGGGTTACGAGTTGCAAGTTACGGGTTACATACTGGTCACTGGTCACTGATAACGGGCCACTGATAATTGATCACTGATAACTGATAACTGGTCACCGATAACCGATCCCTAATCACTGGATGCTTGATGGAAACTGGTATGAATGATGTAAACGCTTTGGTCCTTACCGGATACGGGCTTAACTGCGATCATGAGACCGCCTATGCTCTTGAGCTTGCCGGTGCTGCCGCCCGCCGCGTGCATATAAATTCGCTGATAGACGGGACCGTAAGCTTGACGGATTTTCAGATTATGGTCTTCGGGGGCGGCTTCAGCTGGGGCGACGATCACGGTGCCGGTGTGATCCAGGCGGTACGGATGAAAACCCACCTGGGAGATCAAATCCTAAAGTTTATTGAGGCCGGATATCTCGTATTAGGGATCTGCAACGGTTTTCAGACCCTTGTCAATCTGGGTCTTTTGCCCGGTTTTGACCATGACTATACCCGGCGGTCTGTGGCCCTTACGTTTAATGACTGCGGCAATTTCAGGGATGACTGGGTTACTTTAACGGTTAATGCGGCATCCCCATGTATTTTTACCGTTGGAATCGATCTGGCGGAATTTCCAATAAGACACGGTGAAGGAAAATTTTATGCCGAGCAAAACACAATTGCACGGCTGATAGAAAACAACCAGGTTGTGACCCGGTATGCCACGCCCGACGGCAAGTCTGCAAAAGGCCGGTTCCCATACAATCCCAACGGCAGCATCGATGATATAGCCGGGGTATGTGATCCCACCGGCCGTGTTTTCGGCCTGATGCCCCATCCTGAAGCCTTCAACCATTGGACCAACCATCCGGACTGGACACGCCGCAAGGAGACCCTAAAACGACAGGGTTTAGCCACCGACACCGGCCCTACCATCGGTATCCGCCTTTTCCAAAATGCAGTCGACTATGTCCGCAACAACAAATAATCAGCCGCAGACCCACACAGACATTTATTCCTAATTGTAATAGTTCAGCCACCAAG
>JABMQM010000359.1 GCA_013203195.1 Desulfobacteraceae bacterium
CATGTAGAGATGATTTTGCAGGACCTTAAAAAAAATATCATGATTGAACAATACATTAAGTGAACTAAAGTGAACTAAAGTTTGAAATGCCTATTTCTGGTTAGCCGGTTAGCCGGGTAACCGGTTAGCCCGTTGTCCAGTATAAAATTCCGGGCTAACGGGCATAACGGGCCAAGGGGCACAACCTTTTTAAACTTTAGGAACTTTTAAGGTTTTCGGCAGAGACGGACAACTCTGACATGACCCATAGCACCAAGCTTTCATGGTTAAATAAAAAGGAGAATATAATGGCGATTATCAATTTTGGCGGTGTTGAAGAAGAAGTGATTACGTCCCAAGAATTTTCTTTGGAAAAAGCCCGCAAGGTGCTTGAAAACGAAACCGTGGCAATCTTAGGTTACGGCGTTCAAGGACCGGGGCAGGCTCTGAATTTGAGGGACAACGGCATCAACGTTATCGTCGGGCAGCGGGACAACAGTAAAACTTGGGATAAAGCGGTGGCCGACGGTTTTGTTCCCGGCGAAACCCTTTTTGGACTTGAGGAAGCCGCCCGTAAAGGGACTGTTGTGCAGTTTCTGCTTTCAGACGCCGGTCAGGTTGCCACCTGGCCGCAGATAAAACAGTGTTTAAATGAAGGTGATGCGCTCTATTTTTCACATGGTTTTTCAATCACTTATGAAGATCAGACCAATATTATACCTCCTGAAAATGTCGATGTCATCCTGGTCGCCCCCAAAGGATCCGGCCGTACCGTTCGAACCAATTTTCTAGACGGCAGCGGCATCAACTCCAGCTTTGCCGTGCATCAAGACTTTACCGGCAGAGCCAGGGAACGAACCCTGGCCCTGGGCATTGCCATCGGCTCGGGTTATCTTTTCCCCACTACCTTTAAAAATGAAGTCCACAGCGATCTGACCGGCGAGCGCGGTGTATTGATGGGCTGTCTGGCCGGAGTGATGGAAGCCCAATACAACACACTTCGCAAGCACGGACACAGCCCCAGCGAAGCCTTTAATGAAACCGTAGAAGAGCTTACCCAGAGCCTGATTCGACTGGTGGCCGAAAATGGTATGGACTGGATGTTTTCGAACTGCAGCACCACCGCCCAGAGGGGCGCCCTGGACTGGGCGCCGAAGTTTCGCGACGCAGTTCTGCCGCTTTTTGACGAGTTATATGAAAATGTCGTTTCCGGCGTTGAAACCAAACGGGTTCTGGAAGCCAACAGCGCCCCGGATTACCGGGAGAAACTGCAAATAGAGCTCGATATCATCAAAAATTCCGAAATGTGGCAGGCAGGAGCCGCCGTAAGGTCCTTGAGACCTGAAAATCGATAGTCAAGGAGATTAACATTATGGAACCGATTCTGTTATATGACACAACCTTAAGAGACGGAACCCAGGGAGAAAACATCAGCTTTACCGCCAAAGAGAAAATCCAGATTGCAAAACGCCTGGACGACTTCGGCATCCATTACATCGAGGGCGGCTGGCCGGGTTCCAATCCCAGGGACATGCAGTTTTTCGACCTGGCTCAAAACACCACCTTTAATCATGCGCGTATAACAGCATTCGGCTCTACCCGCAAAGCCGGTATCGCTGCCTCCGACGATCCCAACTTGCAGGCCCTGTTGCAAAGCAATACTCCGGCGGTGGCTATATTCGGCAAAACGTGGGACCTCCATGTCAAGCAGGTCATAAACACCACTCTAGAAGAGAACCTGGCCATGATATTCGAGTCGGTTGAATTTTTAAAAAATAATGACCGCGAAGTGATTTACGACGCCGAGCATTTTTTCGACGGCTATAAAGATAACCCCGACTATGCACTGCAGTCCTTAATGGCGGCCGTAGACGCCGGAGCGCAATTTGTTGTGCTTTGTGACACCAACGGCGGCAGTCTCCCATCTGAAATCGTATCGAGCATGAAGGCCGTGTGTAGTGCCTTCTGCGAAAAATACGATACAACCAAAGATGCGCTGCCGTTTAAGTTCGGCATCCATACTCACAACGACAGCGGCCTGGCAGTGGCCAATTCCATCGAAGCCGTCGATTGCGGTGCGGTAATGGTGCAGGGAACCATGAACGGTTATGGTGAACGCTGCGGCAATGCCGATCTGACCTCCATCATTCCAATTCTATATTTCAAAATGAACCGCCCCTGCGTTTCCAGTGAAAACATAGGAAAATTGAAAAAGCTCTCACGGTTTATCAGCGAAACCGCCAACATGATTCCGTTAAACAGCCGGCCTTTTGTGGGCAAAAGCGCTTTTGCCCACAAAGGCGGCATTCATGTGAACGCGATCATGAAAATATCCAGGGCCTATGAACATATGGAACCCGATCTGGTGGGGAACAAGCGCCGTGTGCTGGTATCGGATCTTTCGGGCAAAAGCAACGTGGAGTTCAAAGCCAAAGAACTCGGCGTCGAACTGGCAGCCAACGGAGTTGACAGTCGTGAAATCGTTGCCGAAATCAAACGTCTGGAACAGGAAGGGTATCAGTTTGAAGCTGCAGAAGGATCCTTAAAAATTCTGCTGGAAAAGTTTTCCGGCCAGTTTAAGCCCCTGTTCGAGCTCAAATCCTTCAGGGTCCATATCGAAAAGGACGCCGAGCGACCCTGCACTGCCCACGCCACCATCAAAATTTCCGTGGACGACAAAGAAGAAATTACCGCTGCCGAAGGGGACGGTCCGGTTAGTGCGCTCGATAATGCTCTGCGCAAAGCTTTGTACAAATTCTACCCGGAGATTGAGAACATGCGCCTGATCGATTACAAAGTGCGGGTTATTGACGGGCGTGCCGGCACTGCTGCAAAAGTGAGAGTATTGATCGAATCACGGGATCTGGATAATATCTGGAGCACCATCGGTGTTTCCGAAGATATCATAGCAGCCAGTTGGCAGGCCCTGGCAGACAGTTTTCAGTACAAGCTGGCTATTGCGAACGATAAAACCTAACCCGGACAAGCCGGTTGTAGCGAAACGGAAATCCCGATTTATCGGGGAACCAAAAATGATTTACCACCAAGGCACAAAGACACAAAGATATTATATTTAATGCGTTTCTTCGTGACTTGGTGTCTTTGTGGTAAAAAAAACTTTGCCAGAAATAGCACAAAATCAATTCTTAAAGATCTAAAA
>JABMQM010000360.1 GCA_013203195.1 Desulfobacteraceae bacterium
CCCATTCTTTGTTTTGTCGGGCCTGCCGGAGTGGGCAAGACATCCCTGGGTCAGGCGATTGCGCGTGCCATGAAGCGTAAATTTATACGAATATCTCTCGGCGGTATCCGTGATGAGGCTGAGATCAGAGGGCACCGCCGGACATACATCGGCGCGCTTCCGGGTCGCATCCTGCAGGGATTGAAGCAGAGCGGGACAAACAATCCTGTTTTCATGATGGACGAAATTGACAAGCTCGGGTCTGATTTTCGCGGTGATCCTTCTTCAGCTTTGCTAGAGGTTCTTGACCCCGAGCAGAATTCGGCTTTTAGTGACCATTATCTGAGTTTACCGTTTGATCTTTCGAAGGTTATGTTTATTCTAACCGCCAATGTAACCTATACCGTCCCTTCAGCGCTTCTTGACAGGATGGAAGTTATTACGCTTTCCGGCTACACTCAAGAAGAAAAAAAGTTGATTGCCCGCAGACACCTTATCCCGCGTCAGATTAAGGAGAACGGTTTAAAAACCAGAAACATACAGATCAGCACAGGTGCTTTGCAACAAATCATAACAGAGTACACTTCTGAGGCCGGATTGAGAAACCTTGAAAGGGAATTAGGGACTCTGTGCCGAAAGTTGGCTCGCAAGCTTGCAGAAGGAGAAAAAGGCCCTTTTAAGATTACCAGAAACAACCTGCAAAAATACCTGGGTGTTTCAAAATATATCCCTGAAATGGATCAGGAAAACAGCCAGATTGGCTTATCTGCCGGTTTGGCCTGGACACAGGCCGGTGGAGAAGTCCTGTATGTTGAGGCCACGCTTATCGGCGGCAAGGGGGAATTGATTGTAACCGGCCAGCTTGGTGATGTTATGCAGGAGTCTGCACGTGCGGCCCTTAGCTATACCAGAGCAAATCTTGGTTCCTTAGGTATAGAAGAGAACGTTTTTGAAAGCATGGATGTACATATTCACGTGCCCGCCGGAGCAATACCAAAAGACGGGCCCTCGGCCGGGATAGCAATGGCCGCGGCGCTTATATCTGCTTTGACAAAGAAACCGGTAAACAAAAATGTTGCCATGACTGGAGAAATCACACTACGAGGGAGAGTTTTGCCGATCGGTGGTTTAAAGGAAAAAGCACTTGGTGCCCTGAGGGCAGGAATTCGTACAATAGTTTTTCCTGAAAAGAACAAAAGGGATCTGGTCGATATTCCAAAGTACGTAAAGCGCAAGATCAATTTTGTGCCTGTCAAAAACATGGATAAGGTTTTAGAAATAGCCCTATGAAAATACTTGCTGTTGATACATCGACAACAAGCTGCAGCGTTGCCGTTGTTGATCAGGACCTGTTGCTGGCTGAAATGACGATTGACAGGGAGCAGACCCATTCAAAACATTTAATGGATATGATTCATACTGTCATAGAATTTTCAGGCCTTGCAATTGCTGACCTGGACGGCTTTGCGGTAACCAGGGGCCCAGGAACTTTTACGGGATTGCGTATTGGAATAAGTACCATTAAGGGACTGGCCATGGCGTCCGGCAAACCGGTAGTGGGTATTTCAAGCCTAGATGCTCTTGCCGAACAGTGCGCCTGCTCTGCATATTTCATCTGTGTGCTGCTGGATGCGCGTAAAGGAGAAGTATATTTTTCAGGCTACAGGTTTGAAGACGGCGTTTTGAAAAAGGAAGTCGATGAGGGCGTTCTGCCTCCCCGGCAGGCTGTGCGTGATATCAATGAACCGTCTCTGCTTGTTGGCAATGGGGCTCGGGTTTATCGAGATACGCTCGTAGAAACCATGGGAGGGTTGGCTTATTTTGTGCCGTCCTGCCAGAATACGATTAGGGCTTCAACGGTTGCCCGGCTCAGTAAGAATAGATTCGAAAAAACTAAGACAGATGATGTCGCCACGTTGATACCACAGTATATCCGCATGTCGGATGCTGAACTTCAGCTTACATCCTAATCGAGTTAAAACTCAATCAGGCGTTATCCGTTAAGCGGATTTTAACATACTAAAATGATAAAAAACTTGTTGGTTTCCATGATAAATACCATTCTTGATGTTAAAGGCCACGGTTATCATTGACAATACCGCTAGTCCCTGCTATATATTTTTCGATTGATCGATGGAAAGAGAAAGACCTTTGAATAACTTTCAATTTTGTTCCGGCAAAATTTTTGGGCAAAAGTAAGGTTTTCAAAGGTTTCGGTTATTATTGGTTTTGCAAAAAGTCACGAATTCAACTATAGATGGGTAATTATATTTGGTCCGACCGGCCGAGCCATACAGCTTTTCCCGTGGCAAGTGCAGGATATTCTTTTATATTTGCCGCAGCGCTTACGACTTTTGTATTCGCACTGTTGCAGTTGACTGTTTTGGCTCTGGTTAGTCTGGCGGCCACCTTTTTCATCTGTTATTTTTTCAGGGATCCGGACCGTGTTATCCCTAAATCCGACGGTGCTGTGGTTTCGCCCGCCGACGGCAAGATCATCCTGGCGGGCCCGGTGGAAAACAGCCCGTTTTTTAATGGTAGAGGCCTGAAGATCAGTATCTTCATGTCGGTTTTTAATGTTCATGTAAATCGGATCCCATATGAAGGTATTATAAAAACGGTCAGTTATCATCCAGGAAAATTTTTTTCGGCCAATCTGGACAAAGCATCCCGGCACAATGAACACAATGCGGTTGGTTTAGAGACCGATCAAGGAAAGCAGATATTTTTTGTCCAGATTGCCGGTCTTATTGCCCGGCGAATTATTTGCAAAGTCAAAGAGGGTGATAAGGTGGTTCGTGGTCAGCGTTTTGGCATGATATGTTTTGGATCACGTCTCGATGTTTATCTGCCGCTTGATACGAATTTGAAGGTGAGGGTTGGGGATAAAGTAAAGGCGGGGACATCTATATTGGGAGACTTAGCATGAAAAGAAGAAAAAAGCTCAAAAAAGAAAGATCGCGCCGCGGGATTTACATTTTGCCTAACATATTTACATCACTTAATCTTTTCTGCGGGTTTTATGCAGTCATTGCTGCCATCGACGGCAAATTCGCTGCTGCTGCAATCGCTATAATCATTGGTGTGATGTTTGATATTCTGGATGGAAAAATCGCCAGAGCTACCAATACAACCAGCCCATTCGGCCTGGAATACGATTCTCTGGCTGATCTTATATCCTTTGGTCTGGCCCCGGGTATTATGATATACTTGTGGGCCCTCAAACCCATGGGTAGAATCGGCTGGCTGGCAGCCTTTCTGTTTATGGCTTGCGGTGCTCTGCGCCTGGCGCGTTTCAACTCGCAGGTAGGTACGGTCGGCAGTGATTACTTTGTGGGGTTGCCGATACCGGCCGGAGCAAGTATGGCAGCTACCACTGTTTTGTTTTGTCACCGGTTTAACATCGCCGGCAATCCTATAATAATTTTAATTTTGCTCTATATTCTTTCTTTTTTAATGGTCAGTACCATAAAATACAACAGCTTTAAAAAACCGGAACTATTTAGAAAGATGAATTTCAACGTTCTGGTTGCCGTAATCCTGATATTGATATTTATTGCTTCACAACCACCCATAGCCTTGTTTATTTTAGGGCTCACTTATGTCATTTCAGGCCCTTACATAACCATTAGGCATCATAGAAGATTAATGCAAAAAGCTTCCATAACTCACGAAGTTAAAGAGCACTGATCGAGCCTCCGTATAGTTCTAAACTACTTTAATTATCAAAAAGATTAATCTGGGACATTTGAGTGAGGAATTATGTTAAAAGAGTATAATATTTCAGTAATACCGGGCGATGGCACAGGGCCGGAAGTCGTTACAGAGGGTATCAAGGTTCTTGACACCGTCGCAGAAAAATACGACTTCAAATTGAATTTTACCCATTACCGCTTAGGTGGCGAACACTATAAGGCCACAGGCGAGATCCTGCCGGAAGACGTACTTGAACCCTTGGCTGCATCCGATGCAATATATCTGGGTGCCATTGGCCACCCTGATGTTAAACCGGGTGTTCTGGAAAAAGGCATCCTGTTGAAAATCCGCTTTGACCTTGACCAGTATATCAATTTAAGACCGGTTAAACTTTATGAAGGTGTGATGACGCCTATAAAGGACAAGGGGCCCGAAGATATAGATTTTGTCGTGGTGCGTGAAAATACGGAAGGCCTTTATGCCGGTGCCGGCGGCTTTTTAAAACGCGGCACCGCCGATGAGGTAGCCGTCCAGGAATCGATAAACACCCGCAAAGGTGTGGAAAGGTGCATACGGTATGCCTTTGAGTTTTGCAGGAATAGAAACAAGCAAAAAAAACTGACCCTATGCGGTAAAACGAACGTGCTAACCTTTGCCTTTGATCTGTGGGAGCGTGCCTTTTATGAAGTCGCCGAAGAATATCCTGATATCGAAACCGACTATGCCCATGTTGATGCCATCTGTATGTGGATGGTAAAAAACCCGGAATGGTTCGACGTTATTGTCACCGACAACATGTTCGGGGACATTATTACCGATTTGGGTGCCATGATTCAGGGAGGGATGGGGATTGCCGCCGGCGCAAACATTAATCCGGAAGGGGTTTCAATGTTCGAACCGATTGGCGGGTCCGCGCCCAAATATACCGGCAGGCAGATCATTAACCCCATTGCAGCTATTTCAGCAGCCCAGCTTATGCTGGAAACGATCGGTGAGCATAAGGCCGCCTCCTCGATAGAACAAGGCGTAATAAAAGTACTGCGTGACGACCTGAAGGATGTCGCGGCCGGCAAAATGGGCTACACGACCCAAGAGGTCGGGGATCTGGTCACTGATTATGTTAAGGGACTTTAGTTTTTAGTGATAAATTTCGTGTAGTTAATGGAAAATAAAAGTCTAAACTAAAAAAGTGTGAAGTGACTAAAGTGAGCTAAAGTGAGCTAAAGTGATCTAAAGTTGAAAACATCTTATCAAACCCTCTTGTCCCTTCACTAAGTTTTTTAGCACTTCA
>JABMQM010000361.1 GCA_013203195.1 Desulfobacteraceae bacterium
AGTAATACATCGAGTATTTCGAGGATTAAAATTTGAGCCTGACGCAGGGATTGGACAAAAGGGGACGTTTTTCAAAGGTCTCATATTTACAAATGACGTTTGTCGTGATAGGTGCATGTCTGTCAAAAGCAGCGATACAGAATAAAAGTTTCTAAAGGATGTAAAGATGAACATTGAACGCGAAAAGATCGATTTTGATGTGTTATTTGTAGGCGGCGGTCCGGCCGGCCTGGCAGGCGCCATTCGATTAATGCAGCTTGCCAAAGAAAACAACTTAGACCTTGAGGTGGCCCTGATTGAAAAAGGGGCCGATATCGGGTCCCATGCTTTAAGCGGCGCTATTCTTAATCCGGTGGGTTTAGAAGAGCTGATTCCGGATTTTTTAAGCAAAGGATGCCCCATTGAGGGTACGGTTAGGGGAGACGAATTCGTTTTTCTGACCCGCAACCGGTCTTACCGGCTTCCGTTTGTACCCAGGCACATGCACAACAAAGGCTTTTATATCATCAGCCTTTCTAAATTCACCAAATGGCTGGGGGGCATCGCCGAAGAACTCGGCGTCAATATCTTTCCGGGATTTGACGGTAAAGAGGCGCTTTATTCTGCGGACCAAAAAACAATCATCGGCGTCCGTACGGGTGATAAGGGCCTTGACAAAGACGGCGCGCCCAAAAGCAACTTTGAACCCGGCATCGATCTAATGGCCAAAGTAACGGTGTTCGGGGAAGGGGCCAGGGGCAGCCTGATGAAGGATATTGCCGAAAAGCTCGATGTCTTTGCCGGAAAAATGCCCCAGGTGTTTGAAACCGGTATCAAAGAGGTCATCCAGCTTCCCGATACAAATCATTTCAGTTCCGACAGGGGCAATGATATCCACACCCTTGGATATCCTTTGGGGCTGAACATCCCGGGCGGCGGTTTTCTTTGCGAGATGAAAGACAACAAGGTGGCTGTCGGTTTTTTAGTCGGGCTCGGCTATCAGGATGCCATGCTCGATTTGTATGACGAGTTTATCAAATTCAAGCAGCACCCTTTTGTGGCCGGCATCATCAAGGGCGGCAAGGTTCTGGAGCAGGGCGCCCGCACGGTGTCCACCGGCGGTTACTATACAATGCCCGAGTTGGCTGTCAACGGCGGTGTGTTTGTAGGCGGCAGCGCATCCATGCAGAATATACCCGCTTTGAAAGGAATTCATGTGTCCATGAAGTCGGGTATGCTGGCCGCCGAAGCCGTCATCCAGGCATTGAACAAAGGCGACTTTACCCAAAAGGCGCTCAATGTATACCAGTCGCTGTTTGAACAGAGCTGGTTGAAAAAAGAAATGTTTGAGGGCCGCAATTTTTCCCAGGCCCTGGCAATAAAAGGTCTGAAAAAGTTAATCCATCTGGGGGCCCAATATTTCACCAAAGGCCGGGGCATCTGTGATAAAATGCCGCTTGAAGCGGACCACAAAGCGTTAACGCCGGTTATGGAAGGTGCCGCGCCCCGCCCAAATCCGGGTAAAAAGGCCTTTGACAACGAGCTCTACGTGGACAAGCTGACCGGTGTTTACCTGTCCAAAACCATGCACCGAGAGGATCAACCGAGCCACATCATCGTGCACGACCGCAACCTGTGCGTCGATGAATGTTTTCGAACGTATCAATGTCCCTGTACGAGGTTCTGCCCCGGTGATGTATACGAAATCGAAACCGACGAAAAGACGCAGCAACGGCGGCTAAAACTCAATCCGTCCAATTGCCTGCACTGCAAAACCTGCGACATCAAGGATCCGTACGGAAATATCACCTGGACATGTCCCGAAGGAGGGGAGGGGCCGGGTTACACTATCGTCTGAGCCCTTTGAAAAACGTCCCCTTTTGTCCAATCTCTGTGCTTGCCCTGTAAAATGCCCGTTGCGGGTTGCGAGTTTCGGGTTACCCACTCGAAATAGCGAGGAGCCTAATTCTTTATATGTTGCTTTCCTGGTCATTAGAAAACCCTATAATTCTTCATTACCAAAAAGGATTTCTCCTATTTTATGCAGATCACCTATTCCACGTACATCGTGGGGGAACATCGGCACTTTTGTTATTGAGCGTGAAGGAAATATTGAATGGATTCTTTTGATATATCCTGTCTGCTCCACCCTTTTGGA
>JABMQM010000362.1 GCA_013203195.1 Desulfobacteraceae bacterium
GTCATACAACATAGTGTATAATAATTAACTTAACATACAAAATATAGTTGACAGGCTATTAATGGCAGGGTAAAATTCAATAATAATGCAAAGTGGCATTTAGTTATAAAATTTCAAAGTGATTTTTTAACTTTATTATACTGGAGAAAATATCATGGGTAAAATCTTGGTCATCGATGATGAAGAACAGATTGTACTTGTGCTCGCAATGGCGTTATCAAAATACGGCTTCAATGTTGAAATAGCAACCAATGGCGTGGAAGGAATCAAGAAGTTTGATGAAGAATGTTTTGATTTGGTAATAACGGATATTTGTATGCCCGGCCTTAGTGGTAACGATGTAGTTAAGTACGTGCGCAATTCCGAAAAATATTTTACACCGGTTATCGGTATCACCGGGACCCCCTGGCTACTTGAAAATGATTACTTTGACGCCGTCTTTACCAAGCCTTTCTCACTCGAGGGTCTGGTTGAGGCTGTCAGCAGTCTGACTGCAGCAACCTTAAGTTCTATGTCTGTCAGCTAGTGTTTTTTGAAAAGTCTCGGGATCATACCCATTCACTAATAATACTATCCTGTTTGTTTACTGGCGGCTCGTTCCCGGTGTTTTCGTATTTCTGGTAACTTTTTTCCTCTTTTTCAGGTTTTTTAGCTTCAACAGTTACAAATTTCGTTCCGGCATCGGAATCAAATAGTTTCGGAAAATTAGACCTTAACCCTTTTTCTGAGCTAAAAACGGTTTCGTTTTCTACATAAATAGAAACGTTTTTCTGCTCCAAGGTATTGTCCAATTTTTGCCCGTTAGCATGTACGTATGGCCCCTTACCATTTCCGGGCAGCTTGAACTGACCGTACTGCTGTTGCCTAATATAATTATTAGTATTGTTAGAAGTTTTCATAAAAACTCACCACGTTTGCATTAAAAAATCTGAAATGCAAAGTATCTATACAACAAGATTGATAGAATCTTGTGGCTGCGCGGTATCTTGCCGTGAAGACGGCTCGTTTACTAAATAACCTTTGGCATTATATGACTCCATTTCAACGCCGCTGTCTTTTGAAATATCCATGCCTGCCGTTTGCTTAGCAACATTTTGACTGCTGACGTCAAAATTAGAATCGCCACTTTTACCCGAATCTTCGACAGCTCTCGGCTCTTCGGTTTCAAAATTTTGTTCTACCGTGATATCCGGGGCTTGTGGTACAGGCAGACTATTTATAGCATCGGTAATCATTTCCATTCCCTCCTGTTGCGTGTAAAAATTTCAATAAAAAACCCGCTTCCTAAAAGGGGAAGCGGGTTTTATTCTTTCAACCTGGCAACCCCGCTGTCTTATCCCACCCTGCGGGACTTAGACCGGAAGCTTTGCGTCCCTTCCTTTCGGAAGGTTTGCCCTTCAGTAAATCAAGTGATACTTGTCTACACTTTACATATCGGCACTACACATTAAAAACTTTAATATTTTTTTGGTTCTTCTCCAATTTAGTTGGAGAAGAGGGTTCAAGTGTTTGCTTTCAATCGATTTTATTGTCGTTTTGAGTATCCTTTCAATTTCTGCTATATTTGAATTCCTACCAAAGGAAAGACATTTTCTTTTATCCTGGCGACAACCGATCGGGCCGTTTCCTGTGCTCGGTCGGCAGCGGCGCCGTTGGTTTTATATGGCGCATCTGAAAGCGTAAGTTTTCCAGCCAGGCTGGACTGATGTTTTTTGACAAAATTTGCGGGCAGGTCGTCGGGAACTTCGACCCCTTTCATGACAGCCCACGCCATGGTCCAGGCCCGGGCCACATTCATGACATTGTATCCGCCGCCACCCAGAGCCACCCATTTAAGCCCCCAGGATTTGATTTCCTGCACCAGCCTGATAAAGCCATTGGTAGTCAGATTCAAGGCGGCCAGAGGGTCTGTCGACAAGGTGTCTACTCCCAGTTGGGTAACCAGCACATCGGGTTTATAAGCCCGGACAAGCGGAGGCACTACTTCCATAAAGGCCCAAAGATACAAATCGTCATCAGTTGCGGGCGCCAGCGGAACATTGACCGCGTATCCCCGGCCGGGACCTTCGCCCATATCATCAGGAAAGCCGGTGCCGGGGAAAAGAGTGTGTCCGTGCTGGTGAAGAGAAATGGTCAAAACCTGATCCGTGTTATAAAACACCGCTTCAACGCCATCGCCGTGATGGACGTCGATGTCCAGATAGATCACCCGCAAACCATCTTGGATCATCCGGGCTATCCCCACCGCCGGATCATTGATGTAACAGAATCCGGAAGCCTTATCAGGTAGTGCATGGTGCAAACCGCCCGCAATATTGAAGGCAATCTGTTTGTTCTTTTCCCTTACCTGGCGAAAGCATTCCAGAGTTGCACCGGTTACCAGTAAGGACCAGTCATATAAACCGGCAAATACGGGATTGTCACCACTGCCCAAGCCGAATTTCCAAGCCTGTGAGGGCGCCTGCCCGGTGTTGGCTTGCTGGAGTATTTCCAGATATTCAACAGAGTGAACAGCTTGAACGTCCTTTTCATCGGCCTCTTGAGCTTCTACCCAGGGCGTTGCGGAAGTATCAAAAAGTCCATAGGCATCGATCAAATCCATGGTTAACTGCAGCCTCTCAACTTTCAAAGGGTGGTTGGATCCGTAACTGTGACGGCCAAACTTTTTGCTGAAAACAAGAACTTCTTTGCGAGTTGCACTCATATTATTCTCCTCTCTCGACATTCCCATGAAATGCGAAACAGCTACATTGATCCGTTTGATAAAAGTAACCGCAGACTGCGGTTAATTCAAATTTAACAGAAGGCGTCAAGTTGGGCGGCCCTATTTGGTTTTGTCTTCATGTACAAGCTCAATCAGCGTCACCTCAGGAGCAGCCAAGAAACGGATCGGCGGTCCCCATGTACCGGAACCCCTGCTTACATACAGCCGAGAGTTTTTCTCAAGGTGCAGCAATCCGGCAATGTGCGGATAATAGATCATTGTAATCAGGCTGAACGGAAAAATCTGCCCTTTATGAGTATGTCCTGAAAGCTGCAAATCAAAAAGACCCGGAGTCTCGTCATCCACCAAAGGCCTGTGTTTCAAAAACAGGGTGAATTGTCCAGAGGGAAGCTTTGCGAGCAGCGTTTTTTCAGATACATTCTTTGTTTGACCATAGCGCTTTGCGGTCACATCGTCGACACCGGCAATATTCAGCCAGCCGGAAACGTTCACACTCTCTTGTTGTAAAACAATAAAACCGGCTTTCTCGGCAAAATTGAGGAAGCGGTCGAGCCCGGCATAAAATTCGTGGTTTCCGGTGATTGCGAATTTCCCATAGGTTGTTGGAATTTCTTTGAGCATACTTGCCAGGCCTGCAAGGCTGTCCATCTGTCCATCGAAGAGATCGCCGGTGGATACCAAAATATCAGGTTTGGCTGCTCTGACCTTGTTAAGAATTCTTGCCATTCTTTTCTCTTGCACCATCAGCCCGAGATGTACATCAGATATCTGAACAATCCTGGTCCGGCCGGCGTGCTTAGGAATTTTTTCGGATCGAATGATTACGTGCTCCGTACGGATAGAAATGGCCTCAAACGCACCGTAGGCGGTGATGATGACGGCTAAAAGAATGGCGATATAAAAAGAGTATTGCTGCGAAAGAGTTATCGCGGACAAGTCGACCGCAAGTATCTGCCTGCCGCCATGGATGAGGAAACGATAGATATCCAGAACAAAGGCAACGGAGACGAAAACAAATAAAAATCCCATCCAGATGTAACCGATATGGGCCAAAAAACGGGCGCACAGCTCAAAACCGTGTCGTTCGGCGGTACGAATCAGGATGGGGGCCGCAACCATGAAGGCCATGAACACGGCTATGATGGCACCGGCCCCTAAATGCAAGGACAACGCCCGCCGCATCTTTACAAAGGCATAGAGGTGAAAACTGCTGTAAATACTTAAAAAAACTGTCAAAAAAATGATGAGCCTCATGAGTTTATGACCTTATCACGCCAAGAATTACACCTGATTTAACGGAACTTTCCCTCACCGGTAGCGCTTTTATCAATTCTTTATTGTTATAAATCAACTTAGTCGATATCGCTTTCAAAGTCATTTAGTTTCTTAATTCCACCAGCTGTTTTGAGCGCCCTAAAGCCTTTTCAATATTGAAAAGCGCTTGATTAAAAGCCCGCTTCAAATTATAATTTGATAATCATATTACATGTAATAAAAGAGGCAAACATGAACCCAACAGAAATTGAACGAGCTTTGGAACACTGCGAGTTTTTCGAGCGGCTGGAAAAAAGTGATATATCTGAGATCGCCGGACTCTGCCAGGTGAACACGTATGAGGGTGGTGAATATGTTTTTCAGCAGGGTGATTATGGAGAGTATATTTATGTTGTTGTTCAGGGCCGCGTACACCTTGTAAGGCACCTTGATCTGGGTGCCCGCAAGGGAGAAGTGGTTATTGAAGCCCTTGGCAAGGGCAGGGTGTTGGGTTGCTGGTCAACATTGCTGTATCTGCCCCACATCCTCATGTCCTCGGCTGCCTGTCAAAAGCCGACAACAACCCTGGCAATAAAGGGAGCTGATTTAAGAAAAATTATGAATAGTAACACCGGGCTTGGATTCAATATAATGGAAAGGCTCAGTTTTCTTCTCCGGGACAGAATCCAGGCCGCTTACGGCGCCATGGAAAAAATATAGCCAAGCAATCGCAAATTATGGCTTATTGGGTCGCCGGTACCAAACCGAACAAGCGTTCCGATACCGTAATGAAAAAGGGAAGACCGTTGTCATCAAAGCCGTAAGCCCCAATTGCACCGGGGAATACCACTCCAGTTTGCGACTGGAAGTTACAACCCGTGGGGATGTAATCATGTGGAAGGCCTTTTGTTTCCGGTAGCCCCATGATTGCAGCCGATTAGAGAACCAAATTTCCTCACTGGCGTAAACCTTCTGACTGAATCCGCCGACAGCTTCGAATCCTTCCCGCAGGCAATAGATGAAACATCCGGCCGCAAAACCGAATTGCAAAGAAACCCAATTCCACAGATCCAAAGCCTTGCGGGCAAGAGGTTGAAGCGGTTTGTCGAAATCCACCAAACTCCCTCCGCCGCAGCACCGGCCGCTGGAAAGATTGTCCAGCGCGGTTTGCAGCAGAGCGGACGAAACGATGGTATCTGCATCTATAAAGATAAGATAGCGGCCTTGCGCAACCCTTGCTCCTGTATTCCGTGCCCTGGAGATCTGGTTGACCGGTTCGAACACGACCTGCGCGTTGTCTTCCCGGGCAATCTGAGGAGTTCGGTCCGTAGAATTATTATCGACGACAATGACCTCTCCTTGCAGAGACAGAGAGCCCATAGCCTCCCGGAGCGCCGTAAGGGTAATAGGCAACCATTGTTCTTCGTTATATGCCGGAATTATTACTGAGTAGTGAATCGTCATATTATTTTTGATCAATTTGTAAAAAGTGAGACGTGAAATGTAAAACGACTACATTTAGTACATTAAGAGGCCATATTAAACAACATATAAACTTTTCACTTTTTACGGAACTATCATTTTTAGGTTCTAAAGAATCTGGCTTAAAAACAGCTTGGTTCTGTCATGGGTGGGGTTGGTAAAGAAATGTTCCGGTGTTCCGACTTCCACAATGGCGCCTTCATCCATGAAAATAACGCGATCGGCTACTTCCCGGGCAAAACCCATTTCATGGGTAACAACCGCCATTGTCATGCCCTCTTTTGCCAGGGTTTTCATTACGTCCAGCACTTCGCCGATCATTTCAGGGTCCAGTGCCGAGGTAGGCTCATCAAAGAGCATGACCTTTGGATCCATGGCCAGGGCCCGGGCAATGGCAACTCGCTGTTGCTGGCCGCCGGAAAGCTGGTCCGGGTAACCATCGGCCTTTTCCGAAATGCCCACTTTTTCCAACAATGCCATGGTTTTTGCAGCAGCTTCTTCTTTAGATCTTTTGCGAACCACTGTCTGCGCCAGGGTAACGTTATTAAAAACTGTTTTATGGGGAAAAAGGTTGAAGGATTGAAAAACCATTCCGACTTCAGCCCTTACCTTATTGATGTCTGTTTGGGGATCGAGGACATCAACGCCGTCAATATAAATATGGCCTTTGTTTGCTGTTTCCAGCCTGTTAATACATCGCAGTAAAGTGCTTTTCCCGGAACCGGATGGGCCGATGACAACGACAACTTCTCCGGCTGCAATTTTGGTTGATACATCCACAAGAGCCGGAATCTCGTGAGTGACAAAAAAAGTTTTAAAAACATTTTTGACTTCAATCACTGGGCTAAGGTCCTCCTTTCCACATACTGCAAAAGCATGGAAAGAGAAAAAGTTAGTACCAGATACAAAAGCGCACATACAAACCAGAGTTCAAACGGCTGAAGGCTTGTCGTCACGACTTCCCGGGTGGCCTTTGTTAATTCGCGAATAGCGATAATACCAAGCAGGGATGAATCTTTGATAAGGCTGATAAATTGGCCGGCAAGGGGTGGAATGATGCGTCGCAGAGCCTGGGGAAGAATGACATGCATCATGGACTGGACATAGGTCATCCCCAGGGAGCGGGAGGCCTCTGTCTGACCGCGATGTATGGACTGTATCCCGGCTCTTACCATTTCAGCCACATATGCTCCCGTAAAACAGGCCAGGGCCGCAACTCCGAACCAGAGGGGTGGAATCTGCCCAAATCCTTGTTTTCCCAGCAGCGAGTTAATCAGCGTGCCCAGAACAAAATACCAGATAAAGATCTGGACCAGCAAGGGGGAGCCTCGGATCAGTTCAATATATGTTATCGAAGACCATTTTAAGGCCGGATTGTCTGAAATGCGGGCCAAACCGGCAAAAAGACCGATGAAGATTCCAAAAATAATTGCAACGAAGCTCACTTTTAGTGTGAGCCAGAGTCCCTGTATAAGAATGCCCACGCTCCATTTTTCGTATTGGGCCAGTACATCCCCGGGATAAATAAAGTCGCCTTCTTCTACACTGACACTCCCCGTTGGACCGCTGTAAGCTTCAGATTCATCCAGCCCTTTGACGACTATAATTATCTTTTCACCTTTTGTGGTTATACTATCGACCTCTCCTTCTATCTCCGCTATGATTTCAACCTTGTCCAGATAGCAAAAATACTGGGGGATTCTATACCAGCGCCAAACATAATCGATACTGAGGGCAGAATAATATAGCGCCAGTGCAGCTCCGAAAGTAATTATAAAAAAAGCACATACCGATAAATAGTAGGTACGACTTTTTTTAAACCGGAGAAGGTTTGCATCAGAATTCATTTGTTTTCTCAATTCAGGTCGTTTTAATAACCGAAAATGCAGGCCGGACAAACCATTAAACAGGCTTGTCCGGCCTTATTCTTGGAATGGTCAAGGTTGCTCACAGCCTACTGTACGTCCTTGATCCATCTCGTGCCCTTTATCCACTTATTATAAATCCGGTTATAACGCCCGTCATTTTTTACCTGCTTTATAAAATTGTTAAGCCAGTTCATAAAATCCGGATCGCCTTTTCTGATCGCCCAGGCCAACGGCTCATAAGTAAAGGGTCTGTCAAGAAAAGTCAGTTTGCCTGCTCCCTGCTGGGCCATAAAGACCACACAGTAAGGAAGATCATAGACAAATGCATCGGCTTTGCCGTTGACAACTTCAAGCGCGGCCTCCGGTTCGGTTTCAAAGGACTTGTAGGTAGCTTTGGGAATCATTCGCTTGACGGCCTGCTCGCCGGTCGTCCCCAGTTTAGAGGTTACGGTATATTTGGGATTGTTGAGATCTCTGTAAGATCTAATGGCTTTTCTATGCTTATTATTGATTAAGATGGTCTGGCCGACAATAATGTATGGATCGGCAAAATTAATCTTAAGGTTGCGTTCCTGAGTAACGGTCATGCCGCTCATAATAATGTCGAATTTGTCGGTGATCAGGGCCGGGATGATACCATCCCAAGCGGTGTTGACCGGCACGAATTTGACTCCCATGGCCTTGGCCATTTCTTTGGCCATATCGATATCAAAGCCTACAAAGTTACCTTTTTTATCGGTCATTTCAAAAGGCAGGTATCCGGCTTCAAAACCAACCCGCAGTTCACCTTTTTTGAGGATGGCCTCAAGGGTAGATTGTTGTGCAAGTTTAATACTACTGCTCAGAGCAGGGGTAGTGGTAAAAAAACAGATCAACGCAACGGCTATCAAACATAACAGCAATCTTTTTTTCATGGTGTTTCCTCCTTTTTTGTTTGTTATTGATGTAAATGTCTTAGCTGGTATAAAAATGACTAATAGGACTTTCCTTCTTTTAAAAGCTCCTTGATCACCATGCGAACTCGACATCGAGGGCATTTGGGCATATCTTCCTTAGGCAAATAAAGGATTTCCGTGCGATTGCATCGGGGGCACTTTATTTCAACAGCTTCATCCCGTTCTTTTTTAGGAGAGTTCATTAACAAGCCAAATCTAAAGGATTTTAGACAAATAATTCTATCTTTTGTAGTTAATAGATAACAACAGGGTGCCTGGTCAAGCAAAATAATAGGGCATTTAGCAAATATTAGATTTGTCTAACACGTCAGCGCCTTAAGCGTTGGGTTGGCAACCGGGTGCTTTGCACCCGGTTGCCAACCCAAACAATAAAGAGTATATGATATTTATCCGATTTTGATTGCGTTTCACAACAACAGCAGATATATGCACCTCTTTTTTATCATGTAAAAAATATAATTTATTGAAATAATGAACAAATTTGCAATAACACAAATAGATGCAAAAAGCTTGGGCGCCAATTTTCTGCTGCTTGTTACCACATTTTTTTGGGGAATCACTTTTGCAATCGTCAAAGAGGCCGTTGAACAGGTAGGTGTCTTTTTATTCCTTTCTCAGCGTTTTATATTGGCTTTTGCCATCCTGCTTGCAATCTGTCTGCTGTCAAGACGTAAATTTAAGCCGGCATCATTAAAACACGGTATCATCCTGGGATTGCTTCTTTTCGGCGGATACGCCTTTCAGAC
>JABMQM010000363.1 GCA_013203195.1 Desulfobacteraceae bacterium
ATACTGGACAACGGGCTAACCGGTTAAACGGCTAACCAGACATAGGCACTTTTAAGGTTTTAGGCAGAACCGGAGAATTCTAACCTGACCCAAAGGAACCGGGTTTTTCAGGACTAAATAAATATGGTTGGTATACTAAATCGAATTGCAAGTTCTATTAGGCGTCATCAAAAACTAAGAAAGATTGTCAGAAACTGTAAAATGAAACTGGCAAGAAGGTGGTATTGTTTAAAAAATGTCCATCCAACCTTTTATTTGGGCGGCAAAGCGGATATTGCCGGCGACTTTAAGGCCGGCCCCTTCAGCTATGTCGGTCGCGACTGCTGTATTTGTCCAAGAGTCAGCATTGGCACATACACCTATATTGCCCACGAGGTTACAATTTTAGGAGGAGATCACGCATATGATCTTCCGGGTGTTCCAATAGGGTTTTCAGGACGCCCCGAGATGCCTTATACCATAGTGGAAGATGATGTATGGATTGGACACCGGGCTATCATTTTTGCCGGCGTTAAGATTGGTCGTGCAGCTATAATAGGAGCAGGCTCCGTTGTTACTAAAAATGTCCCGCCCTACACTATTGTCGCCGGCGTACCGGCAAAAAAGATTGGTGACCGATTTAATAACAACATCGAAAGTCGAAAAAAGCATGATGCCATGCTGAATTCACCACCTTCTGAGGGTACTTTGCCAGGTCAGCGCGTGCCGGGCACGACAGGGAATTAAAATGGAAAACCTGACAATTGCCGTTCAATATCCCTCGTTTGGCCCGCAACACCCGCCAAGGCTGCGAGCAATCGTACGTTCCGCTCCCAATGCAAATTGTCGTGTTGTGGCAATGGAGATGTTTGCAAAGGACAGTGATTATGAATGGGACCCTGTTCTGCTTGGCAAAGAGATCTTCGAACGCTACACCGTTATGGATTGTGAGTCGGCTGTCGGCAGAAGAAACCGCAGCATACTGAAAAAGACCGTATTTAAGGCTTTAGATGACATCCGTCCCGATGTTCTTGTAGTAAACGGATGGGGCCATCGAGAAAGCCGCATTTCTCTAGCCTGGTGTCGGAAGGAACAATGCAAGATCGTCATGCTCAGTGACAGCGTCAGGGATAATGTTCCCAGATATTTTTGGAAGGAAATGTACAAAAAATGGCTTCTGCGGGGCATTCAGGCAGGTTTTGCGGCCGGTACTCCCCAGGCTCGTTATCTCAACCGTTTGGGGATTCCGTTAGAAGATATTTTCTACCCGGGTTCAACTGTTGTTGACAATGAATACTGGACAAAGAAGAAGCATCAAGTTGTAAAAGAAAAAGAAAAACTACGATTACTGTATGGCCTGCCTGAAAGGTTTTTTCTTTGTGTTGCACGCTTTGTCGATTTCAAAAACATTCCTTTTCTGATCAGATCCTATGCTGCCTATCGATCCCTTGCCGGTCAACAGGCAATTGGCCTTGTGCTTTGTGGGTCAGGACCGCAAGAGGGCAAAATAATTAAGACCATAAAAGACTTTAACTTGAAAGAAGTATCTCTGGTGGGATTTCGGCAAGCAAGTGAACTGCCGGTCTTTTACGGCCTTGCTGACTGCTTCATCTTTCCAAGTTCACGATTTGAACCATGGGGGCTCGTCGTCAACGAAGCAATGGCAAGCGGACTGCCAATTATAGCCAGCAGTATGACAGGCTGTGCCGAAGACCTGGTTCATGATGATGCCAACGGCTATGTGTTTGATCCTGAAGATGAAAATGGACTGGCTGACATAATGTTCAAGATAACTCAGGATCAACACACTTTAGCTCAAAAAGGAAGAGAATCTGAAAAAATAATTGCCACCCATTCACCTGAAGCTGGAGCAATAAATTTATGGAAAGCCGTTCAAGCCGCCCTTGGGCAATCGATCGGGGCGTCCATTTGATTCAAAACTAGTCTTTTTATAAATGGTGCAAACATGTCTTTTTCAATAGTAATCCTTACATTCAATGAGGAAAATAATTTAAAGTATTGCCTGGAATCGATTCAATGGTGTGATGATATTGTTGTCTTGGACTCCTATAGTACGGATGATACACTCAAAATTGCAAAAGAGAATAATTTAAAGATTTATCAGAGAAAGTTTGACAATTTTGCCTCACAGAGAAATTTTGCCCACGATGAGATCAAATTCAAACATGACTGGGTTTTTCATTTAGATGCGGATGAGGTATTTACCGAGGAATTAAGAAAAGAAATTGAAAAGAAAATTCAAGAAAGTAATTACGATGCATATCTGGTGCCTTCAAAAATTATGTTTATGGGTCGTTGGCTGCGCTATTCTGGCATGTATCCTACCTACCAGGTCAGATTAGGAAAATCTGAAAAGCTAAGATTCAAACAGGTTGGCCATGGTCAAAAAGAAGATATCCCCGCAGATAGAGTCGGGGTGATAAACTCCCCTTATATTCATTATAACTTCAGTAACGGATTATATGCATGGCTTGAAAGGCACAATAAATATTCCAGTGAAGAAGCTGCTCGTGCATTGCAATACCGTAATACAAAACATCTTGAATGGGATGGATTATTCTCTTCAAACCCATATCAGCGCAGGAATGCTTTAAAGCGGATTTCATATAACTTTCCTTTTCGTCCCTTCTTCCGATTTATATATATGTACATTTTCAGGTTAGGTTTTTTGGATGGTCGGCAGGGATTGCATTACTGTTCTTTAATGGCCCTGTATGAGTTTATGACAGCGATAAAGATAGAGGAACTCAAATCTTAGATAGTGTCCATCCATAAATGGTCTTTTTGCCCAAT
>JABMQM010000036.1 GCA_013203195.1 Desulfobacteraceae bacterium
CTTAAGTATTGCCGGAATGAAATCAATCTGTTATAACCTTTTGTAATCTTGATGATCTTGTAAAAAATCACGAATTCAACTACAGATGGCCAAGTAAAAAGGTTCATATACAAGGCGTATTATTTTTTCAGGAACGAGGCTATACATGTAGTATGGCGAGTGTCTGTAAAAATACTACATCGCAGTAGATGGGACTTTTTACGACGCCATCAAATAGGCATCGATAAGTTTCTTGGTCTGCAACAGTCCGTTAGCTTCCGTTAGCTCAATGACCCACCAGCGGCATTCGGTAGTTTGAAGTGTTTTTAAACGCTGCTCGATATCTGCGATCCGATCAGGGGGCATGTGCCCGACCCCTGCAATTTCTGTGTGGTAAATGTGGGCGTTGAAAACCCGGTCGAGGTGCGGTGTGATAAAATCTTCGGCCGCATAATACTGGCTGTGGACAGCTTCGCAGGCATAGGCATGGCCGATATCAAAGGTAACACCGGCGCTGGTTTTGCGAATCAGCTTTTCAAAAAGATTAGGTTTGCTTGTCCATCCCCATGCTAAATTCTCAAGACATACCTTGATACCATAGTCGGCACCGAATTGCACCAGACGCCGCAAATTATCTATGGTAGTATTCCAGGAAAGGATGCGAGTAGTGTCATGCCCAAGACCGACGTGTAGCGTGAGGTATTTGCCGTCTGCTTTGGAAATTAGCCGAATAATGCGGCGAAAAAGCCTGACAGCGGCCTTAACCTGTGCCGGATCCTCATGGCCGAGGTCAACTTGCTTAAAAGGGCAGTGATACCTTATCTCAAGGGGATCAAGTGTCGCCAGACTTCTTACCCATTTGGTTTCTTCGGCAGGCGTTGTCGGCAATGCCGCCATTTCAAAAGACCAGTCGATTCCGGCAAACCCGTTGTCAACGGCAAACCGTTGGAGTTTATCCAGATCGGAAGATAAATTGCGCATGATCAGCTTGGGCTTCATGGGACCAGGAGTTATCACAGGTTCAACAGAAAAGTCCAATTGCAATTGTAAATAGAAATGAAAGTAAGGATAGACAAAATCGATAAAAAGATTAAAGGATAAAGATTGACGGAATGAGCACTGTAGATATATTAATTTAACATGGAAAAGGTTGCTTTCAAATACGAAACCGGTGTGATTCACGGACGGTTCCAGGTGTTGCATCATGATCATCTCAAATACCTTCTGGCAGGTAAAGAGTTATGCCGGCATCTGGTTGTGGGGATCACCAATCCGGACCCTTTCACGGTGCGGGAAGAAACCGCTGACCTCAAGAGGAGCAGCCTGTCGGCCAACCCGTTAACCTACTATGAGCGCTACATCCTTACCAGAACAGTGCTGATAGAAAACGGAGTCAAAGCCCAAGACCTTGCGGTGGTTCCCCTGCCCATCAACCTGCCGGAGCGTTATCAGCATTACGTTCCACTGGACGCCGTCTTTTTTCTGACTATATATGATGACTGGGGCAGAAAAAAGCTTGGCTATTTTAAATCTCTGGGGCTCAAAACCCATGTCCTTTGGGAAGTAGCTCCCGGGGAAAAAGGACTCAGCGCAAACGATATCCGTAATTATATGATCGACGACAAGCCCTGGCAGCACTTGGTTCCTCAGAGCGTGGCCGCGTTAATGATAAAATGGAGAATTCCCCAGAGGCTCAAAAAGATTCAAGCAAAGTTGTAGCCTGATATTAATTTCAAACTCAAAGCTCGCTAATCTCGGCCTAATCCATAGCTTTCAAAATTGAAATCGATTGCCAGGAACTTTTTGCACCAATGTCCCCTCTAATGGAATCAAATAATAACCACAAGGAATGTTAATGCTCAAAAACACATTCATCCATATACCCGGTATAGGACCCAAAACTGAACAACGGTTTTGGGACTCAGGAATTCACAACTGGGATGATTTCACACAATATTGTCCAATTCGTTTATCACAATCCAAGATCGATACCATGGCCTCATACCTTGAAGAATCAAAACAAAACCTCAAATTCAGTAACCCAAATTATTTTTCAGATCTACTCCCGTCGAGTCAGCACTGGCGGTTTTTTTCTGAATTTAGAAATTCAACGGTTTATCTGGATATTGAAACAACCGGATTGGAAAGCTGGGGAAATGAAATAACGACCATTGCACTGTATGACAGCGATTTCATAACCTACTATATCAACGGGCAGAACCTTAATGAATTTCCTGATGACATCAGAAAATACAAGGTCATCGTAACTTACAACGGTAAAACCTTTGACATTCCGTTCATTGAAAAATATTTTAACATTCGTTTGGATCACTCCCATATTGATTTGAGATACATTCTCGGGAGCCTGGGATACAGGGGCGGTCTGAAAAGTTGCGAAACTCAACTGGGGATTGACCGGGGTGATCTGGCTGGTGTTGACGGATTTTTTGCAGTCCTGCTTTGGCACGATTATAAGAGAACTGGAAATCAAAAGGCACTGGAAACCTTGCTGGCATATAATATTCAAGATGTTCTGACCCTGGAGAATTTGATGGTGATCGCTTATAATATGAAAATCAAGGATACGCCGTTTTATGAGAAACAGTTGCCGGCACCAGTATTACCGGACATACCGTTTGAAGTGGATATGAAAACCGTGGATAGGATTAGGAGTGGTGTTGAATTTCAGTATTACTATTAAAACCAAAAATCGTGCGAGATAAAATTAAAAAAGAATTTCATGCTGCCTGTGAGAATTATTGACTTAGGAGTAGTCCAATAAAAAAACAGTTTGACCCACGAATGCATTCCGCCGAACATATTCTTAACCAAACTATGGATAGAATGTTTGGTTGCGGGCTTTGATTTCATTATGTCTCTTGAATTATGGTGGGTTAATGTTATAATTGATGTACGTTGTCATGGAATGCCTTGAGATTTCGGGATTCTGAATAGGGTCATGGGCTTTAAATAGACCCAATTTCAAAAAACAAGTTCTTATTACTTTATGGACAATAACATTTCCAGGTTTCTTTTTGATAAACGCGACCACGAATTGATCCGGATCGTCAATGACGTACTGAGCGGAAGAAGCGGCATTAAGTATGCCCGCCGCCTATACAGCCCGTATTTTCACTCCCTCGGCATCAAAGAAATGGCCGAAACCAAAGGGTTGCGCATTGCTTTTGCGGTTGTCCACCTGTTAAGTTCTCTGGAAGTCGGTGGGATGGAGGACCGCATCAATGCTCTGCGTTCGTTACGCAGCGAGGTAATAGATACGGCCGAAGGTCCCATGCCCAAAAATACCGCCAGGGTACTGCTGCAACTCATGAAGGATCTGGTACGTGCTTTCGGTGACCACCACAAGCAATTGCAGCTGGCCCATGACTTTCGGACAACGGCTTCAGGAAAACCGCGGATTGTCCGCCGACAGCTGAAACACTACCATTTGCTGGAAATGCCCGAAGCGTGGAATCAAATTACTTTTGACGACCATGTGCACGACGTAAACACCAAAGGGCGCAAGTCTTCCACCCATCTGGTCATGGACGCCTGGATAAAAGGTGTCCGGCGTCTGCGGGTGATCCACTACAACCATATCGAACCGCGCTTTGCGGCCGAACTTCTTGAAGCTGCCAGAATTCTGAATATTGACGTCCGTATCGGCATCGAGTTTTTCGCCCGGTTCCGTAATAAATACGTACAGCTGATTTGGGTCCCCCGGGGGTTTGCCGATGCACAGGCTTTTTTGTGCTTTCTTGCCGAACCGGCGGTCATGGAAATCATGGAGGCCGGGCGCAAAGTATCGTTGCATCAGCAACAGTATGTCCCGGCGCTGTTGCGGACATTTAATGCCAGCCATCGGCTTAAGATCAACCAGACCTACGGGATCGAGCTGCCTCCAATCAGCGAACCGGATTTTCTGGCTTATGTGGGCATGGGCCAGAAGTCGAGACTGCACCTGGCGAAATTCATTCACGACCGGATGCTCAAGGTGTTGCAGGTGCAGAACGAGCGTTTGCGTACGGAGTTTTCCTCGGCAGACCCTGAACGGCGCCGCGACATTACCCAATGGATCGAGTCGATGAACAGACTGGACCTCGAATCGGTCATCGACCGTTATCTGGAGCCCAAAAAAAACCCTGAGATCAGGTATCCGGAAACGCCCGACGATAGCCCTGACGTTCCGAAATTGCTGTGTCTGACTCCGTTCGAAGTTTTGGAACGGCTTACTCAGCTTCGCTCCGGATACCGTGTGACGCTGAATTTGACCGACTTGAAAGCCGAAGAGGTTCTTGAAATTCTTTACGATTGCCAGGGGATGATCACGCGACTGGAGATTTTCAATCTTAAGGATCATGCCTCCGGCAAAACCATCCATATTGCTGAAATCAGCCGGCTGCAGGAGGCGATCAACAAAGGAAGCGCCATTCGTCTGAAACAAATCATCCGTGAGATTATTGAGCGGATCAAACGGCCCGGTGCTGCGGCCGATTCTCAACAAATCGACAAGCTGATTACAATTCTTTACGATATTGATGTCTTAAAATCATACTACGAGGGAAAGCCCCTTAAATCGCGAATCGGAAGCGATTCCACGGGCCGTTCATCCAAAATTCACGGGATGGGTCTGGCGATCAGGGAAACGCTGCCGAAGCGTGCGCAGCGGCAGATTGTGGCGGACTGCCGCACGGATCTGCGAGAAACCATTCCCATTGTAATCAACGCTTACAAATACAAGGTTTACATCCCACAAGAAACAGACAGACCATTTGAAAAGATCCTCGGTGGGTTGGCACCCGTTTTGCCGTTTTCAAGCCGGCTGGGTTTTGCGTGCCGGGAAGGCTGGCAGGTCCAGGCCGCTTCCACGCGCATGGCCCATCCCGGAAACATCGTCACGCTAGGAGGCACTCAAAAGGAAGTTGTCAACGGACTCTATCTTGAACCGCCGGAATTACCGGAAAGCCGCCGCCGTTTTCGCTGGAGCTATTTGAACTCCCATTTAAAAAACGCCCTCAAGGTGCTGGGTGGCTTTATCCCGGCTTTTCTGACCTTTGCACTGACCAAAGACTGGTGGGTGCTGGCCTATGGCGGGGCCTTTATTTGGTTCGGCATTACCGGGTTGCGCAATATTCTTCAGTCCGTTCTGGGCGGCGGCGGTTTTCGACGTTCGCCGCTATTGAATTTGAACGATTTGATCAGCTGGACGCGCATCACGGATTCACTGCTTTTCACCGGGTTTTCCGTGCCGCTGCTCGATTACCTGGTCAAGACCGTGATATTGGACCGGATGTTCGGCATTACCACGGAAACCCATTCGGCGCTGCTGTATACATTTATGGCCTTGGCCAACGGCATCTATCTGTCCAGCCACAATATGTTCCGGGGGTTGCCCAAAGGCGCGGTGTATGGCAACTTTTTCCGCAGCATCCTGTCGATTCCCGTGGCTTTGGCTTTGAATGCCGGCATCGGCGGTATCCTGACCATGCACGGCACGGCGGGCGTCAATGATATCCTGCAAAAGTGGGCGGCGATCATCTCCAAGACAGCGTCGGACTTTGTTGCCGGTTTCATTGAAGGAACGGCCGACCGGTATAAAAATGTGCGGATGCGCTTTCGTGAATACCAAAACAAGTTTCGAGAGCTGTTGGCCATTTATGCGCAGCTGGAATTGCTTTACCCGGACGTGCAGACGTTCAAGATCCTCGAGTATTCGTCCAACCTGAAGCGCAAAGCAAATGCAGAGGCGCGCGACCTGGAAAAAATCATCATGATCCATGCCCTGGATTTACTTTATTTCTGGATGTATCAGCCTCGTTCCCGCAGCGCTCTCCAGCAATTTTTGCACACGCTTTCCGAAGATGAGCGCCACATTCTGGTAAGTTCCCAGTTTACGCTACAGCGGCACCGTGAAATCAGCCAGATGTTTATCGACGGTATTCTGGGAAACAATTTTCCCCGCCCTCTGTCATTTTACCTTTCGCGCCACGAGGAGTACCTTGAAGATATCAAGCGTCTGGTGCTCGGTGAAGAGTCTGGAAGCGCGCATACCACCCGCGGGTCAAGCAGTTACGCCGATTCGGAAGATCTGCCGCCAGTTGTGGCAGATGAGACGCCTGGGGTTGACGCTGAGTTTCCCCACCTAATTGAAACCACCTGTGTGCGTGATCAAAAGGACACAAATTAGCTCGCTCTGCTCATCCCCGCCCTATGAGCGGGGAGAATGATGGGTCATGCGTACATCCCCCTTCATCGAAGGCTTCCTCAGTCAACAAGCAGGTGACCGACCACTAACAGAAGAATCATTATTAAAGAAGTTACAGATGTCGTATGTAAGCGATAAACGAATTTCAGCATCCCTTTGGGAGACACTTTGAATTTTAAAATTAAACCCAAGAAAACCATTCCGGTTACCAATATTAAACCCCATTCAGGAAGGGGGGATGAACGACAATAAGACAATAGAAAATGAAAAAAAGCTATACACAAAGCGACTGGATTTAAAACATAATGAAATCTCATCAGGTGCTTTTTCTGGAACCGGTTAAAGCTTTTGAATGAACTTTTTGTTTGCGGATCTAACGGAAGAAAGCGGCTTGCACCTTTGATAAGGATGCTGAAGGCAACAGTCAAATTAGCTGCCGCCAGGAGCCATGCAGCGGTTTGACCTGTAGTTTCATTCCCTTCGTCATCTTTTTTGACCTGCCGTCTATTGTGATCGTCATAATCATGGCGTTCTTTGCTATTCTCATATCGCTTGTAATTTTTTTTGTTGGTTTTGTGATCATCTGCTATTGCTAAATCCGGGACAACCTGAAGGATTGACAATATCAAGAGGACTGAAATAAAGCATACCGTTCCGTAAATTTTTGAGTTCATAATTGACACCTATTCCTTGTAAATTCTAATCAACTACCTGGGACCCTCTGTTTTGAGTTACAGGACGTTAAGTTCTGTGGCATAATAAGAACCTAAAGAAACCGACCCTTGAGTAGTCCCCAAATTGCAACGCCTTTTTCAGTGAATTTCGCAATGACTTTTGAAAGATTTACTGGCTCAGGTATAGTTTCTTCGCAAAATTTTTCTTTACCGCCCAAATTATTTATCCTTTTGATCTTATTCCCTATGTCTTCACCTGCTCCAAAATTACGAGACATTCTGCCGGTTTTGCAGCTATAAATGCTATAGCTTGAGCAGTAATACTTGGTTTTTTCCCATTTTGGGAATTTATTAAGATGATCAATGAACTCACCTTTTAAAAAACCCAATTCTTCTGTTTTGTGAGGTCCTATGAACAAAATTTCTCCTTCAATAAAGCATTTCCCGGTCCTAAGACGACCAAAACCAGCGTGAGTTTCCCAATGTATTTCGCCATTTTCCTTTTCGATAATTTCAAACCGGCCTAATCTGTAAGAAGTGTCATTCGTCATATAACCCCCTTTTCAGGGTATGTGTTGCAGGAGTTACGTTAATCTAATTCCTTGCCGCCTGTCGGCATCTCTTCCAGACCCTGAATGTCGTTGACACCCAAAAGGATAGGTTTCAGGGTTGAAGAAGGTAGATCTTGTTTTAGCAGGGGTTAAATAAGTAAAGAGAGATTTAGTATGTAAGTCGGTGCAGATTGGAAATTTAGAAAGGCATCATTCTGAGAACAAAAACTCATAATAATTTGGTTGTCGGAATGATGATCAGTAAAATAAAATATTATAATCGAGGATGTATCAAGAATGTTTAAATTGCCGGTTGGAGTTGAAGAGTTTGCTGCTTGAAGTGTTTGTCCATCTTCCAAATTACAGCTTTTACAGTGAATCCCGGAACAACGATGATGAAATGGAGAACTTTTGCTTGTTTTTGTTTTATCTTGAAGGCTATGCAAACAGGCTTTTCCGCAGAAACAGGCTTCGGCCATCGCACCGTTTGCGAAAATACCCAAGACTATAAAGAGAATCAGTAATGTTTTAAATGTTCTTAGTTTTACTAAATGAATTCTAACCATTATAGATACTATGGGGCTGATTTTTCTGTGACCTTAAAACCAGGTTTGAATTTATACTGAAAAAGGGGATGGGGTCAAGAGGATTTAGTAGAGAATAGATTGCTTATTGGGGAAAATGCGACCATTGTACTATTGGATACTCTTTTACGATGATCGCCAGCCGTTGATAGCTTGCCAAAGGTCCAAATATCTAATGGTTCCGAAATGTTGTGATACGATTAACGTACCTGGTTCTCATAATCACGAACCTCCTCCTGCGGCCGGTTTTTAAGGGCGGGATAAATAAACTCATTTTCAAGAATGAAATGTTCCTCTAAGAGTTAGGAATGCTTCCATTATAATTTAACGATTGTCTGTGCAAGACTCAGGATTTGGTTGCCTGCTCCAGCAGTTTGTGAAAATCGAGCTGGTTGACGATTTCGGTAAACATTTCTCCTAAAACTTTCTCAGCATCTCTCTGGCCGATCACTTTTAAGCGTTCGGCATCGCCGCTGATGGTCTTTGTGACCAGCAAAAGATCTCCTTTTAAAAGACGGGCCTCATAACTGATTCCGGTCACCCATTTTCGATCGACAAGATCCAGGCGGAATTCTTTGATAACGATTTCAAGGACCGGTATTGTTTTTTCCTGTTGGGTTACAACATCTAAGCCTGAATTTTCGAACCTCCTTTTGAAAGTCTCCTTGAAAAGTGACGTCAGATCAAAGGCCCCGGCTACAAAAGGTTTTTTCCCCTGATTCACTGAAAGCGAAAAAAGTCCGGTACAGTGTTTAAAC